>JACFNM010000654.1 GCA_019454915.1 Chitinophagaceae bacterium | reverse complement strand
GCTTTTACAGGTAACGCGGATGCTATACTTGCGGACACCGAAGGTATGGTGTTATCGGTGCGGGCGGCCGTTCATGTGAAAAAGGGCGATGCTTTAGGATCAATATTGCCCATTGCGGAACCGGGAAAAATAGTCATAAATTAGCAGTTGATGGAAAATAAAAAAGTAGCTATCATCACAGGTGCAGCCGGAGGGATTGGTCTGGCGACAGCAAGAAAATTTGCAGAAAATAATTTTTGTATTGCATTGTCGGATATTAACGGAGAAGGCTTACATAAAGCAGTTGAGATTTTAGCGAAAGAATACCAGGCTGATTGCCTCATCTGTCATGGAAATTTAGAAGACATCCATGATATCGAAAATATAGTTGAACAGACTCTCGCAAAATGGGGACGTATAGATGTATTGGTCAATAACGCGGCATGGCGTACGATAGAAACAATGCGCACGATTTCCCTGAAAAATTGGGAAAAAACGCTTCGAATCAATTTAACCGCTCCGGCGTTCCTGGCAAAATATGTTGCTGCCGCAATGGAAGAAAAGAAAATAGCAGGAGTGATCCTCAATATCTCCAGTGTGATGTCGCAAAACGCCGCCGGTTATAGTCCCGCTTATATTGCCTGCAAAGGCGGGCTCGAAAGCCTCACCTATGAGTTGGCAACCTTATACGGGCCAAGCGGGATAAGGGTGGTTGGGGTCAGTCCCGGAAATATCGAGACCAACCTGAGCAACGACTACAAAGATGAAACAGGTAACAATATCAGTGAGCAATTAATAGATCACATGAATGATCACACGCCTCTTCTGAGGGCGGGCCGACCGGAGGAAATAGCGAATGTTTGCTATTGGCTTTCTTCGGGCGAGGCCTCATTCATCACCGGCGCTTCCATTCTCGCGGATGGCGGCTTCCTGCACAATTTTAACGCATATAGAATGAAAAAACTTCAATTTCCAAAAGAATTTTAAAATGAAAGAGAAATTTAAAGGACTGTGGCCCGCTATGTTTACTCCGGTACTTGATGATGGTGAGCCGGCTTTCGAAGAAATGGAAAAATTAGTAGAATTACTGACTTCCCAACAATTGAATGGTTTGTATCTCCTGGGGTCTACCGGGCAGGGCTTACTGTTCACGGAAGCCCAACGAAAAAAAGTAACAGAAGTAGTGTGTAAAGCATCGGCCGGACGAATTCCCGTTATCATTCATGTGGGAGCGCTTACCACTGCGGAATCCGTCCGGCTGGCACAGCATGCAGAAAAATGTGGCGTGGATGGCATTTCTTCCGTACCGCCCATTTATTATACCGGCAATGCCGACACGGCCTTAGCACACTATCGCAAGATCGCGGGCTCCACCGGTCTGCCCTTTTTCCCCTACCAACTGGGAGATAATTCCATTCCGGGTGACGTACAT
>JACFNM010000105.1 GCA_019454915.1 Chitinophagaceae bacterium | reverse complement strand
TTTTTTTATAACAAACGAATGACCGGTATATTGCCGGAATGCCACTTATATTTTATCGTCTTTTCCGATAATTATAGTTAGCAGAGACTTCACCGAAAAAATGTTGTTCATATTGTACGGACTATACGTGTCTTATTATTCAGTCAATGGTACATTATTTTTGGTAATTGTTAAGAGTTTTGTAAAAGCGTTACTTTATATTTGCTCTTCATCTAAGGTAATCATATACATGTTTAATTTAATTTTATTCGGGCCTCCGGGAAGTGGTAAGGGTACACAGTCCGAAAAGCTGATAGCTAAATACAGATTAAAACATCTTTCTACCGGCGATTTGCTGAGAAGTGAAATAGCCGCCCAAACACCACTGGGACTGGAAGCTAAAAACTTCATGGATAAAGGTCAGTTGGTTCCCGACGAAGTGGTTATCGGAATGATTAGCACAGCCTTAGATGCCAACCAGGATGCAGAAGGATTTTTGTTTGATGGCTTCCCCCGCACAGAAGCACAGGCGGAAGCGTTAGACAAATTACTTAAGTTGAAAAAAACTTCTATCCATCTGATGCTTGCTTTGGATGTAAGCGAAGACGAATTGATATCCCGCTTATTAAACAGGGGTAAAACTTCGGGGCGAAGCGACGACACGAATGAAACCGTTATTCGTGCGCGAATAGCCGAATACCATAAGAAAACGTCAACGGTAGCCGACTACTATAATAAGTTTGATAAAGTAAGGCACGTTAAAGGAGAAGGGCCCATCGAAGACATTTTTAGCGCGCTTTGTAAAGAAATAGATAAAAAGAAGGGATAGTATTATTCGGCAATTCCTTTCGCCTTTTCTATACTTCTGAGTATCCGGGCGTTTACCGTGTCAATCTTTTCTTTTTCGGAAAGATAGAAACTTGTTTTCTCTTCTTCGGTGCTGCCGGCATGGTCCGGTTCAAATTCCTGCATCCACTGATTCATCAGCGCTTCGGCCTGCGTCAGATCTTCTAAAACGGAATCAAGTACAGATTTACGTGCGTCTCCCGTCTTTGTTTGGCCGATTGAATCGGCTTTCTGACGGAGTAATTGCTGATACCGCATCAGTTCTCCTATTTTAGCCATACCAACATCGTGTCCTTTCATGACCTCCCGGTATAAAGTATCAGATAATGTCCTGGGAATGGATGCGTTATTTTCCTTGGTGTGTTCTACGGGGGTAGCACTGTTATTACAGGAAGTAAGGACAGCTAACAAAACGATTAAGGTCAATACTTTCGTCATACAAAAATCCGGTTTAAAACAGTTGTAAAGATAATTCTAAGAAAGGTAGCAGCAGATTATTTGTTGTAATTTGTGATGGCTTTTAACGCATTATAAACTATCTGTCAAACAAACTATATGATACATGAAATCCAGGAAGGTTATGTGAAGACGATTGCTCAAAGCAGCGGAATCGCTGTCATTGCGTTTTTTCATCCCCGCGGAAACTCGCTCCCCCTCGCGATGCTGAATGAACTGGCTTTGGAGATTCATAGCGCCGGATTAAATGAAGAAGTGAACGTTATTATCTTAAAATCCGACGGTAACGGCGCTTTTTGCGGGGGCGCATCCTTTTCTGAATTGAGTACGATTAATGATGCGGAAAACGGAAAGAAATTCTTCAACGGATTTGCCCAGGTCATTAACGCTATGCGCAAATGCCCCAAGCTCATTATTGCGCGTGTTCATGGAAAATGCGTCGGTGGTGGCGTTGGCTTGGTTGCTGCCGCAGACTACGCTATTGCCACAGAAGGCGCTGATATTAAACTAAGTGAATTATCCATCGGGCTGGGACCTTTCGTGGTAGGCGCTGCCATACAAAGAAAAATAGGGTTAAGCGCCTTTAGCCAGTTGGCAATAGATGCCGCGATGTGGCGTCCGGCCGATTGGGCCCGGAGAAAGGGACTATTCGCTGAATTACATCCGAATAACGCACACATGGATGAATCGGTACAGCGGCTGGCAAATGAACTCAGCCATAGCCATCCCGAAGCCATGGCTCAATTGAAAAAGATGCTTTGGGAAGGGACAGAAGACTGGGATGAATTATTATCCGAAAAAGCAACCATTAGCGGCGAACTGGCGCTTAGCCCTTACACCAAAAATGCACTGGAAAAGTTTAAAAACAAAAAACATCAAAGCTAATATCCTCCGAAAGACACTTTCATAAGAAGGAATATCTTTTACACAAAAACACTAAGCAGCATCACGCCGGCCAGACCTACAATGGCCACAATTGTCTCCATGAGAGACCAGGAACGGAGCGTGTCTTTTATACTCAGATTAAAATATTCTTTAAACAGCCAGAACCCGCCGTCATTCACGTGAGAGAACATCAAACTACCGGCGCCAATGGCCAGTACCATCAAATTGGGATTAACCCCTTCCTGTAGTACCATGGGGGCAATGATTCCTGCTGTTGTTAAACCGGCGACCGTGGCAGAACCTATACATACGCGGATGATAGCTGATATTATCCAGGCCAGTAATAATGGATTTATCGGCCATTGATGCAGCGCATTGGCTATATCCTCACTCACGCCGCTTACGGTAAGCACCTCCTTGAAACAGCCGGCGCCCGCTATAATCAATAATATCATCGCCACATCTTTTACAGCGCTTTCATAAACCAGCATAATTTTTCTTATCCCCATGCCCGTAGATATTCCGAGAGAAAAGGTGGCTACTATCAGGGCTATCAGCATAACAACCATCGCATTTCCGAAAAATGCGGCCAATTGCTGTCCAAGAATACTATCAGGGAAAATAAAAGGCAGGGCGGTTGTGCCGATTAATAAAACAACCGGCAACAGCGAAGACAGGAAGCTATTCGTTAATCCGGGTAAATTCTCTTCCGATAAGATAACCGGCTTAAAGGTTTCCAGAGGTACAGAAACAATATTTTTAAGTGTTTTGGAATAAATGGGACCCGCAACAATAATAGCCGGAATAGCAACAAACAACCCGTATAGAAGCGTTAGCCCCATATTGGCATTAAACTGAGTTACGAGGGCGGCGGGTGCAGGGTGGGGTGGCAGATATCCGTGCGTAACCGATAATGAGGCCAGCATTGGTAACCCGATATAAACAGCCGGTAATTTATACTGGTAGGCCACGGAAAAGATAAGCGGCACCATCAATACAAATCCAACGCTATAAAACAGCGGGATACCAATCACAAATCCGGTAATCATTAAAGCCCATTGGATATATTTTACGCCAAAAATCTTCATCAGGGAAGAAGCAATCCGCTGTGCCGCTCCGCTTTCCGCTACCAGTTTACCCAACATGGCTCCCATAATAATCACACCGGTAAGGGAGCCCAGCGTATCACCCATTCCTTTTTCTACCGCCACTGCTAATCTATCCAGCGGAATACCCAATAACCATCCCGCCAGTAAAGACACTATCAAAAAGGCCAGGAAAGCATTCGTCTTCCCCCAGGTGATCAGCAATACCAGAAACAAAATGCAGGCAACGATTATTAGCAGCGTCATATAATAAAGATAAATAAATACGAAAGATAACAATACGCCTGCTAATAGCGAAGTGGTGGTTCAGACACTCACCAATTATTCATTTGTCCGGGAACGATACGTTCAACGCTCTCCCTTGATATGGGGTTGGTCTCCCAGTCCGGATCATACTTTACAAACCAGGAAAGCCACAAACTCCTGGATAATCGCATAAAAACGGGCTGTAAGAGGATGAGCGCCACTACATTCAGACCTATCCACCAAAACACCCTGTGATCTCCATCATGAACCGAAAACCCAATCAGAATCCACCAGGCAAAGAAAGTAAAAACACTAAAGCCTACGGCTAATCCATAGCTGACATAACCGGTGCCATAGTAAAATCCAACTTCAATATCCGTTGGCTGACCGCAAACCGGGCATCTTGGATGCATTTTAAGAGTCGTCTTCAGCCTGTACGGGTTTCCACTGACATAAAGCTTCCCCCTCCGACATCTGGGGCATCTGTTTTCTATAGTAGAGAATAAATAACCTGGTTTACTTTCGTGTCCGGCCATTCCATCATTTTTGCAAAGATCCTTATTTATTTTTTAATTCGGAATCTAAACGCCCAAAATCTACCGCTTTGTCTGAATCAATTCTCCTATAACGCCTCCATAATCTGCTCCATCTTCATACTCCTCGAACCCTTTATCAAATACAGGCTGTCGCGCACAGGGTGACTCCGGAGCCATTGCTCCGCCTCACCAACCGAACCAAAGAACTGGTAGGAATGTACCGTCTTTTCAAAATCTCCCCCCACCAGTATCACTTCTCTCCATTGATATTGCTCCAGAAGCCGGATAAGCGCCTGGTGTTCTTTGATGCTCTCAGCACCCAATTCCGCCATGGCGCCGAGTATGAGAATCTTATTACCACCGGACATGGAGGCAAAATTTTCTACCGCGGCTTTCATGCTACTGGGGTTGGCATTATAAGCATCTAACAAAATCGTATTAGCACCTTTTTTGATAAGCTGTGACCGAATATTGGACGGCTCATAAGCCTCTATCGCTGATTTTATTTCCCTGTCTTCAATTTTAAAATACCTGCCCACGGCAACCGCTGCCAGGATATTGGGCAGATTATAAGCCCCGGCAAGGTGAGTTCGGATTGTATCATCAGTTGATAGATCCGTTAAGGTTACTTCCAGAAAGGGATGAGCTTCTCTTACTATTCCGGTAGTCATAGCATCGTGCGTACCATAGGTATACACATGTGGTATATCTCTACTCATTGCTCCCAAATAATCGTAATCTTTCATTATAAAAGCAGTTCCATGATGAAAGCGTAAATAGTCAAATAGCTCTCCTTTGGCTTTTCGCACTCCCTCTACGCTTCCGAAGCCCTCCAAATGGGCCTTGCCGCAATTGGTGATAATTCCGTGGGTGGGTCTGGCATATTCACAATATCCCTGTATCTCCTTTGGATGATTGGCACCCATTTCTATCACGGCTACTTCCGCATCCGGCTTAATTCCTAAGATGGTCAGGGGAATACCGATATGGTTATTCAGGTTACCCTGGGTGGTATAGGTTTTAAATGTTGTGGACAAGACTGCATGTACCAGTTCTTTTGTAGTGGTCTTGCCATTACTTCCCGTAATACCGATAAAAGGAATAGTAAACTGCTGCCGGTGATATCCCGCCAGTTTCTGTAGCGTAGTTAATACATCATCGGTCAGGATCATCCGATCGCCGGCTACGGCGGACTGCTCGTCAACTATTGCATAGGCTGCCCCTGCTTCCAGTGCCTGCTGCGCAAACTCATTTCCATTGAAATTGGGGCCTTTCAGGGCAAAAAACAAATCTCCTTTTTTCAACTTCCTGGTATCTGTCTGCACAGACGGGAACCGGAGGTATAACTTGTAAAGCTCTTCAATTTGCATACGGTCAAAGGTAAATATATCCTATCCAAAGATTGGGATACGTTCAGTATCCATCGAAAAAGACGTTTTCCGTGCTTCGCGAATAAAAGCAATGAGAAATGAAACCGGATTATGCCCACTCTCTTGACTTCAGGTCAACAACCACCTGCTTCACCACCTTATCAACGTTCGAAATGAGGTTCTCTAAAACAACGCCGTTCTTCCCCTCCAGGGCAAGGGTTTCTATCTTTCGGATATCCTCTCTGAGAGAAAGGATAAACAAATTATCTATATCGGGTTTTACACGATGGGCTATGGCATGCATTTCGGAAAAATCGCGTTTGCCGTATGCTGTTTTCAGTTCCTGTATTGCCCTGGGCGTCTGGTCTATAAAAACCTGGATCATCTGGCGTAATAAATCCAAATTTCCCTTACTGACACTTTCTAAAAAAGACAAATCATACAAGCCGGATGTTGAAGAAAAATGCCTTTCAGATAAAGCATTCTCTTCCGTCGTCTTTCGGGGCGCTAAGCAGGCTGCTATTTTTTCCAAAAGCCCCTCTTCCGTATAAGGCTTGGTCAGAAAACCATTCATTCCGGCTTCAATACATTTTTTTTCTTCCCCATTCACTACATTGGCAGTAATGGCAATAACCGGAATATCGTTAGAAAGCTGGTTCCGGATATAACGGACGGTTTCGAAACCGTCCATCACAGGTAAATATAGATCCATTAATATCAGGTCAAAAGACCGGTCTTTCAGGTGTTGTATGGCGTCCATCCCATTATCCACTTCGGTAATATTGGCGCCGGTTCCCTTTATAATGGCTGAAGCCAGTAAAGTATTCATTTCGTTGTCCTCCACCAGAAGAATATCCAGATTCGCAAGCGGCTTCAAAATCATAATACGCGTGTTTACACTTCAATTCTTATTAACGTAATCCAAAAGTATTTAGTACCAGCTGATAAATGTTAATACCTCAATAAAAAATTGTTCCTCCGAAGAAGTTAAGATTATTTGTCATTACATTTACGGCCTGATTTTTGTGGAGAAACCGCCTCCTCATTATTTTCATACTTCAAAACATCAATTTTTATACTCTCTTATGGCGCTGAGTCAGGGTTTGCAACAAAAACTTTTACAAAAGCTATCGCCGCAGCAAATTCAACTTATGAAATTGCTGCAGGTACCCACAGCGAATCTTGAGGAGAGAATAAAAGAGGAAATGGAAGAAAATCCCGCGCTGGAGACAGCGGAGGATGACCGGAGCGCTGATGATAATGAAATGGTGGATGAATTTGCCAGCGACTTGGAAGATGACTATGAAACAGATGGATCGGAAGATGAATACGACAATCTTGACCTGACAGAGTACCTGAGCGATGACGATGATATAGCCGATTACAAACTGCGTGATGACAACTATCCGGAAATTGATGAAAAACAGAGTCTCCCTTTCAAAGTGGAAAATACTTTTCATGAATATCTTCTGGACCAGTTGCGGATGCTGAACTTAAATGACAAGGAGGAAAGAATTGCGGAGCAAATTGTAGGAAGCATAGATGATGACGGTTATTTAAGAAGAGAACTGAGTGCCATTGCGGATGACTTGGCTTTCCGGCAGAATATCATCGCTTCAGAAGAGGAGATTCATGCTTTATTAAAGCAGATACAAAGATTTGATCCTCCGGGGATCGGTGCCCGGGATCTGAAACAATGTCTTATTCTACAGTTGGAGCGGCAGAAGGAAGAAGGTTTTGACACGGAAATCACCATTGCCATCCTGACCAAATATTTTGACGAGTTCACCAAAAAGCACTACGAAAAAATTCAGAAGGGTTTAAGCCTTACAGACGAAGACTTAAAAAATGCCATCAATCAAATCATTCGTCTCAATCCCAAACCCGGAAGTAATGTAGGTGAAAGCAGCATGTCTGAAGGCTACGTGATTCCGGATTTTTTCATTCACAATAATAACAACAAACTGGAGCTAACCCTGAACTCCCGGAATGCTCCCGATCTTCGTGTAAGCGAGGGGTATAAAGATATGCTGAAAGAATACGACCGGGGGAGCAAAAAAGACAAACGTCAAAAAGAAGCCGTCATCTTTATTAAACAAAAAATTGATGCGGCTAAATGGTTTATAGATGCCATTAAACAACGGCAAAACACCCTATATATTACCATGCACGCCATCATGAATTATCAGAAAGATTTTTTTCTGACAGGGGATGAAACCATGCTGAAACCCATGATACTCAAGGATATCGCGGAAATTACCGGGCTGGATATTTCAACGGTAAGCCGGGTGGCGAACAGCAAATTTGTACAAACAGAATTCGGCACCTACCGGCTTAAGTTCTTTTTCAGCGAATCATTAAGTACTGATAGCGGGGAAGAGGTCTCCACCCGGGAAGTGAAAAAGATACTGAGCGATATGGTGGAGGGAGAGAGTAAGAAAAAGCCGCTCAGTGATGAAAGACTTACTGCGCTACTGCAGGAAAAAGGATATAATATTGCAAGAAGAACTGTAGCTAAATACCGGGAGCAACTCAATATTCCGGTTGCCCGCTTAAGAAAACAATTATGAGTACTACCTATTTACCCGACCCGGTAATCGTTGGTCCGGCAATACAAAAATCAGCCAGGTTCATTTCCTGGTTATTCCATCCTTTGATGGTGGGGCTGTATATGGCTTCCTATCTGATTTATTTGGATCCCGATTTTTTCACAGGAATAGGTAATGGCGCAAGAAATCAAATCCTCATCATTTACGTTATCAACAGCGTATTCTTTCCCATTCTCGCTGTTCTGCTATGCCGCGGATTAGGATTTATTCAATCTATCTACCTGAGAACCCAAAAAGAAAGAATCATCCTTTATGCCATCACCATGATCTTTTTTTTCTGGACCTTTTACGTTTTTAAGAACAAGCAGGATACTCCGGCAATCATGGCCCAGATGAGCCTCGGCATTTTTATCTCCGTTATTTTTGCCTTCATCGCCAACATTTTTTTAAAAATCAGTATGCATACTACGGCTGCGGGAGGTTTGGTCGGCCTATTTACCGTGCTACTGTACACTACAACCGCCTCGGTTAATATCCCGCTGGTAACGGGAATCTTCCTGGCCGGGCTTATCTCCAGCGCAAGACTCTTGGCTTCCGATCACCAGGTTCGGGAAATTATATGGGGGCTGGCGGCGGGGTTTATTGCTCAGGCAGTAGCAGCCTGGTTTTTTAATTAAAAAAATAGCGCCCCAAACGAATTGAAGCGCCTCTGCTTTTATATGGGTGGGATTGACTGAACTTGTTCGTGTTGTCGAAAAAATTGAATAATCCACATGATGGTAAATGAAGGAATGAAATCAAAACCCGGTAACATTTCTTCTATGAAATTAAATATACCTCCTATCACTCCTTTTTTTCCTCCAAACATCCTATACAGAATCCATCCGGATATAGGCGCCCAAATCACATCTGCCCATTCTCCCAAACCGGGAAGCAAATAGGTTGCATAGCCCATTAGATCCAACACTATGCAGACTAATAAAGATGGCCGATTTCGTAACGCACTCATAGCAATGTCTTAGACCGGATATCTAATTGACGTATTTTCTTCACAAAGGTTGCATCAGGCAAAAAATCAGGCGGCGGGGATCAGTCCCAACCTTCTTTGAATATCTTCCAACCGGAAGGGCTTTGAAATAAAATCATCCATTCCCGCAGCCCGGCATCTTTTATAATCTTCTCTGCTTGCGCCGGCCACTAAGCCGATAATGGGAATAGAAGAATAGGGATGAGCCATAGATCTGATATGCCTGGTGGCTACACAACCGTCCATAATGGGCATCTGTAAGTCCATAAAAATCATTTTGGGGCAAAATTCATTGAGTAGTCCGATCGCTTGTCCTCCGTCTTCCGCCTCTATAACTTCATATCCATAACTTTTAATAAGCGCAGAAATAAGTATCAGGCTATTGGGATCATCGTCCACTACCATTATTAAGGAAGGTATTTGAGAAACGGAAAGTCTTTGCTCCTGCACTCCCCCGGACGGTCTTTCAGGCGTAATATCGGACATAGATTTAGAATACGTTATGGTTTCAATAATAACCTTTAGGTCAAGTTTCTAAGGTCTTTTTGCTTATCACTGGGTAAGAATTCCGGACTTGCTTTCGGGTATATATTTCCACTTACAGGGAAGTGGAAATTAGGAATATGTTCTGTTTACGCAAAAGCCATACCAGTAATCTTAAAACAGTAACGTAGTGTAACACCTTTTATTTAAAATGGGGAAAAAATTATATAAAGTGCAGAACGGAATCCGATTAAAATAACAGGTTTTTCCCTGGAAATGGCCTCCCCAAATGCTCAAACGCCTTTTGTGTAGCCTCCCGGCCTCTTGAAGTGCGGACGATAAATCCCTGTTGAATTAAAAAAGGTTCATATACCTCTTCGAGGGTACCCTGTTCTTCTCCTACTGCAGTCGCAATAGTAGTTATTCCAACCGGGCCACCTTTAAACTTTTCAATGATGGTTGACAGAATTCTGTTGTCCATCTCATCAAGTCCGTAGGCGTCTACATTAAGCGCCTTCAATGCGTGTTGTGTGATCCCTTCATCAATAATACCATCATTCAACACCTGGGCAAAATCCCTCACCCGCCTGAGCAGCCCGTTGGCTATACGTGGCGTCCCCCTGCTTCGTCCTGCTATTTCTTCCGCTGCTTTTTCGGATATGGGCACTTTCAATATACCCGCAGACCGATGGATAATTCTCTTCAGTATGCTGCCATCATAGTATTCCAGTCTCGACTTAATTGCAAAACGCGAAAGCAGCGGTGCGGTCAATAGTCCGCTTCGGGTGGTAGCGCCTATCAGGGTAAAAGGATTCAGGTTGATTTGAACGCTGCGGGCATTGGGACCGGTGTCAATGAGAATGTCAATCCGGTAGTCTTCCATGGCAGCATACAAATACTCTTCCACCACATTGCTTAACCGGTGAATTTCATCAATAAACAATACATCATTCGCCTGTAAATTGGTCAATAACCCGGCAAGATCAGCCGGCTTTTCAATTACCGGGCCGGAGGTCTCCTTAATGTGTACGCCCATTTCATTAGCCACTATCCGACTGAGCGTAGTCTTTCCCAACCCTGGAGGACCATGGAACAAAATATGATCAAGCGCCTCTTCCCTGATTTTGGCCGCCTTAATAAATACCTTCAGATTTTCTATAACCTTATCCTGCCCGCTGAAATCCGCTATCTCATTAGGCCGGATATTGTTTTCAAATTCCCGGTCTAAAGGACTGAGTGAAGCCTTGTCTGTATTTAAGTTCGGGTTTAGCATGATTTATTTTACTGCAAAGTTTTAGCCGCAAGCCTTACAAATTCCACTTATGATAACTTCTGTCTGTTGGATCTTGAATCCTCTCGGCAACCTGATAAGTGGTACCTGTACGTCTTCA
Organism: Chitinophagaceae bacterium; assembly: GCA_019454915.1. Classification (GTDB taxonomy): domain Bacteria; phylum Bacteroidota; class Bacteroidia; order Chitinophagales; family Chitinophagaceae; genus Agriterribacter. Next base: position 1,376 of record JACFNM010000105.1, on the reverse strand, counting down.
AGACAAGAGGTGACACCGCAGCTAATACACCGGAAATGCACGTGATCATCGTGATGATGCCCCTCTTCACAGTTGTCTTTACATAAAGCATACTTTACAGAATTATCAGAAGTGGGAATAATATGGATAATCCCCTTTTCCATAAAAACCTGCAGCGTGCGATAAACCGTCACCCGATCATATTTTTCTGAAGTGCCGGATTCTATATCATGATGTGCCAAAGCGTTTTCGCTTTTCAGAAAAAGCTCAAGAATCTCCCTGCGACTATCCGTTACACTCAGGCGATTCCTTTTTAATACATCCTCAATGTTCGGTATCATAATCCTCCTCCTTTATTTACAGACAAATAATACCAATTCTACCATCACCTTATTGATTTACACAGAACCCTGATATTTCTCTTTCAATAGGTCTTTAATATCCGTCGTCAACTTCTCTATCTCATCTTTTTTCAAACCATCATAAACGCCGCGGACCTTTCCATTCTTGTCAATTAATGCGAAAAACTGCGTATGCAAAAATTGTTCGTCAACATTAGCAGCATGGTTATTCGGGTCATCTAATATATAACTCTCTCTCGCTGCCTTGTATAAATCCTCCTTACTGCCTGTCAAAAACCACCATTTGTTAATATTGGCTCCCAAAGAGTCCGCATATACTTTTAATCTCGCCGCATTATCCGTATCCGGATCTACCGTATGCGAAAGTATCAGGAAGTCATGCTCATTCCTGAACCGGTCGGAAACCGTTTTCATATTTCTGTTCATCCTCGGACAAATGCCGTCGCAGGTGGAAAAAAAGAATTCTGCCACATACACTTTACCTGCCACATCCTTTTCGGTAATAATCTGTTCATCCTGTCTTTCAAAAGAAAAAGGCTTTACCGCGTTCAATACCGGCAGCAGTGATTTGGAAGAATCAATCATCGCCAGCAAAAACACGTAAAACGCTCCAAACAATACCGCGAAAAAAATAAGATACAACCATACTTTACGCTTCATACCAATACCGTTTAATTTTGCAAAGGTACAACTGTAACCCGTATATTGCGAGGACAGGTCCGTTTGAAAGCAACAGTTGGAAACCAAAAGCCTAATTTAAAATAAATGCAACTAAGTTGCACATATATCCTATATTTGCACTTCACTTTCTGAAGGATATGGCCCGAATAAACTACGATGCCTTAGGTATTACCACTTCTGTAGCCTGTGCAGTTCATTGTGCTGTGTTTCCGCTGCTCATCACCGCCTTTCCTGTTTTGGGCGCCGACCTGTTACATAACGGTTATTTTGAATACGGGATGATTGGGCTGGCCTTTGTCGTGGGTATTAACGCACTCTACCAGGGATTCAGAAAGTGTCATCATAAAGCAATAC
>JACFNM010000653.1 GCA_019454915.1 Chitinophagaceae bacterium | reverse complement strand
TTTGTCTACTGGGGTAATGAAAGTAAGACGATTAACGGACATAGCCTGGTGATTAAAGTCACTTTTGGGAACAGAACCGTGCTGCTTGGGGGAGATTTAAATACGGAGGCCCAGCGCTATCTGATGGATAAATATGGCGCTGATCATCCCTTCGAGTCGGATGTAGCAAAATCCTGCCACCATGGCTCATCCGATTTTAGCGAAGCGTTTATGGAAAAGGTTAACGCCTATGCAACGGTTATTTCTTCCGGAGATAACGAAGGCTATTCCCATCCGAGAGCCGATGCCATTGGCTGCGCCGGAAAATATTCCAGGAGCAAGAGACCCCTGGTGTACTCTACCGAATTAGCCCGCTCTGTAGATCTCAAAAATAACCGGATCCTGTTCGGGATGATTAACCTGAGATGCAACGGGGAAGATATTTTTATGAGCCAGATGAAGGAACAGAAGAAAGACGCTGATCTCTGGGATGCTTACGAAGTAAAGTAATCTATCGGCCGGACTTGAGCGACCTCACCACCGGCTCCGGCAGGAAGGGGCTGGCGTCGCCGCCATTTTTCAGTACGTCTCTTACCAGTGTGGAAGCTACGGAAGTATATTGCGGCAGACAGGTCAGGAAAATAGTTTCTATTTCCGGGGACAAACTCCGGTTCATATCCGCGATGGCTTTTTCGTATTCAAAATCACTTACATAACGTATGCCTCTTAAAATGAAATTGGCTTTTACCTTTCGACAGCATTCCACAGTCAGCCCTTCATAGATAAGCGCATCTACTTTTTTTTCATCCTTAAATATTTCTTTGATCCACTGGAGGCGTTGCTCTTCGGAAAACATAGCCGTCTTATTAATATTTCTCCCGATTCCGATATACAGTTTATCAAAAACGGGAAGCGAGCGGTGGATGATATCGAGATGCCCGATAGTAATGGGATCAAAAGTTCCGGGGAATAAACCGATACGTTGCATAAAGAAATTTGAGATTCAAAATTAGATAGCTGACCACTGGCGGGTTCAGCTTTTTATTTTTACACCGAATGTCAATCTCCAGACGATAGCGTCCCTGTTTTAGCTAACTTCTCTTCCCCCCGCCAATAAATACAATACGGCCATACGGGTTGCGACCCCGTTCTCAACCTGCTGTAAGATAATAGATTGTTTCGAATCGGCCACATCACTGTCTAATTCCACTCCCCTGTTAATCGGACCCGGATGCATGATGACAATTTCCTTGTCCAGTTCGTCCAGCATCTTTTTATTGATTCCATAGGCCAGGTTATATTCCCGAAGGGAAGAAAACAGTACCTGGTTCTGGCGTTCGAGTTGAATCCTCAGCACGTTGGCCACGTCGCACCATTGTAAGGCTTCCCGAAGATTGTATTCCACACGAACATCAAATGCCTGCTGCATGTATG
>JACFNM010000104.1 GCA_019454915.1 Chitinophagaceae bacterium | reverse complement strand
AAATGGAGGTATAAGGAAGTGGCTTATACACCAGTCCCAACCTGGGTGAAAAAGCCTGGTCATTTTTACCTGTGCCCTTTGCTACACTATCCTTTGCCAGAAATGTCGTTTGAGCAGCAGACGATCCCTGATAAGACCATCGTACCCCTGCCAAAACCTTGAACTGATTTGAAATGCTAATCAGATCCTGCACAAAAGTTCCAAAGCGGTTTACGGGAGTAAATACCCGGGTCACCCTGCTGGCAGGCGGAATATCTGTCCGTTGTACATATTTAGAACGATCGAGAATATTGATGGTATCGTAGGTCTTGGGATTGTCAAAAGTATAACTGGTAGTGATGTATCTATCGGCATCCATACCGGCCAAAATTGTATGATTTATTCCACCCGTTTTTATCTTACCCGTAACGTCTGCCTGTACCAGGTAGTAGTTGTCGTCGCTGTTAATTTTATTTAAGGGGCGAATCCACTCTCCTTCCGCATTTGCCTGAATTCTTTCGGTTGAGTAATAATCTCTTTTATACAACTGATAAGAACCCGTTAGGTTGAGATGCCAGTTTTCACTCAATTGATTTCTCAGGGTTGCAGTGGCTGTAGCCTGATCGGCTTTGTTATACTGCCAGGAAGCGCCCTGAAAAGTGGAGCGGGGTAACTTTGGGATTATCGTATTATCCAGGGAACCAATACCAAAATCCGGAGTGAACTCATGATGCAGATAATCTCCCTGAATCAGTAAGCTGGTCTTCTTGTTCAGCTTAAACAATACCGAAGGATTAATATAATAACGCGTAGAATGAACCTGGTCTCTGTAACTACCGGCGGTTTCATAAGTTCCGTTTAGACGTGCCGCAATACCGGAAGAAACCGGGCCATAAACATCAACAGCAGGCTTAAACAAACCATAGCTGCCCGCACGCACCGAGGCATTTCCTCCAAATTCAAATTTCGGCTGTTTGGTGACCATATTCACTATCCCACCCGGAGCCACACTACCATACAAAATAGCCGCACTCCCCTTTAACACTTCCACTCTTTCCAGTGAACTCACTTCGGGCATCACTCCGGAACTTACCCTCGAACCATTCTTGTACATATTATCCTGTCCGAACCGATAACCCCTTGCTGAAAAGGTTTCCTGAACACTGCCCCTTGTTGTGGAAAGATACACTCCATTCACGTTGCGTATAACATCACTCAGTCGCTGAGCCTGTTGATTATTGATGATCGCCTGTCCCACCACCTGTACGCTCTGCGGCAGATCCATAGGAGAAACAGGTACTTTTCCAACGGTTACAGGTTGAATATTCGGGCTCCTGCGTCCCTCTATAATTACTTCTTTAAGCTGGGTAGCCGTTTGAGTGAATACCAAATTTAATTCAGCAGTGCGGTTATCGTCCACCTGAACCTGCTGTTCCTGAGCCTGAAATCCTGTAAATGAAATAATCAGGACGTGTTTTCCGGGTTTAACATGTTGAAACAAAAAATAACCCTCTTCGTCCGTTATCGTAATTATACCTGAATTTTTAATTTGGACGGTGACCCAGGCTGCGGGTTGTCCGTCCGACGTAATTACCTTACCCTTGATTCTCCCGTTGTATTCCTCTGTTGAGTAACCTGATACCGCTAAGGAGATAAGAAAAACCAGAAACAAAAATCCTTTAATCCAATAACAAGAAACTTTTCCCGACATTTTATCTTTTTTTATCATAAGATCGTGTGCAGTAGGCACTTACAACCATTCATCTACTGTGACGGCAAAGATATCCGGGCATTATCCGGGATGCTTACGGTAAAAGAAAAACGGGTTACGGAATGAGGAAAATTGATTAGAAGAAGTGTTGCTGATTTTGCAGATTATTCTTTTCAAACAAAGGGGTGCATTCTATATCCAACAGCTATTTCTTAGCCAAAGTCTTCAACCTTCAGCGTTGATTACATCACATTTTTTCTGTTTTCAAAAGGAACCGATCCCGATCTGCTCTCGTAATTTTCCTATAATGTAGTAAAGCAGCTACATTACCATAAGTTAAAAAAATTACATTACAATCATATAATATACTATTTTTTTACACATTTTATTCACGTTCCTTTGGTGGATAAATCCAATTTCTATCAAAATGTCCTACCCTCAACCCTGTCCCGTTATTGTAGGAATTCCAATACCTATTGACAAACGATGATTGACAGCAGGAGATGAAGGGAAGTTGATTCGATTCCTCTGACACCAACCCGAAATTTATTAATCATTTCCTGCTGCTTTCACTTAGGAAAACGTCTCCCCAGGAAATTTCCTTAATTTCTTTATTGATTTGCAGTTCAGCTATCATGTCAGCAAAATCAGACTCTTCGGGATTATTAAAGACAATATGCACACTCGTTTCTTCCTTAGAGTCGTTCACTTTGCTCTGTGCTTCAGCTATCTGCCTGTTGAGAATCAGGTTGCCCATCAACCCGCCAATACCTTGAGAAGAAGCTATCGTAAAACGAAGATATTTCTGCGTGGCTTTTGGAGTTAATCGCCTCTCAATAGGTTTCAGCGCCCATAAAATTGCCAGGGCTATCAGCGTGGTCATACCGGCGGCATAATACATGCCTCCACCGGCAGCCAATCCTATAGCGGCAACCGTCCACAAGCCGGCCGCGGTAGTGAGTCCTTTGATCATCTGCGTTTGCTTCAGCAGTACAATGGCGCCGGCGCCGATAAAACCGATCCCGCTCACCACCTGAGCTGCTACACGGGATGGATCGAGTACCACTTTGTCTCTGGTTAGTATATCTGAGAAACCAAAGGCGGATACCATCATGATGAGACAGGCTCCCACGCAAACCATCATGTGCGTTCGTAACCCCGCAGTAGACCACTGCTTTCGTTCCCGTTCGAAACCAATGGCGGCTCCAAATAATGCCGCTGCAAACAACCGGTATAAAATTTCGTTTGAAGATATCATGCTATCGTTTTTATTTGTTCTATAACCTGTAAAATTAATAAACCCTGCCAGGTTTTATTACCGGCTTTTTTCAAATGACAAACGGACCATCTCCCGGACATATTACTACCTTACAGGAATCTTCGTAAGGAATAAAGGATTAAATCATGTAATTTCGTACTTTGAAAACGCCTTACATTCCATTCATTCGATGTTTGTCTTCAGATAATATAATATAAGAATTATGAGTAATAAAATAGCCTCTTTAACAAAGTTGCAGCAGGAAGGTAAAAATATCCACCGGCTTCCTTTCTCCATCAGGATTTTATTGGAAAACGTGATGCGCAATCATGATGGTTTCGCCATTACAGATGATCACGTACAAACCTTAACCGATTGGAATGCTGCCGGCTCGGATAAGGATATTCCCTTTAAGCCGGCGAGGGTATTGATGCAGGATTTTACCGGCGTACCGGCGGTAGTGGACATCGCGTCGCTACGTGCAGAAATGGTAAGGAAAGGCGGCGACGGATCGAAAATAAACCCCGCCATACCGGTTGACCTTGTTATTGACCACTCCGTGCAGGTTGACTTCTTCGGCACAGACTATGCCTATCAGAAAAATGTGGAGATGGAATATGAACGGAATGCAGAAAGGTATAAACTATTGAAGTGGGCACAAAAAGGGCTGGATAATTTTACCGTGGTACCTCCCGGTATGGGCATCTGCCACCAGGTAAACCTGGAATACCTTGCGAAAGGTGTTATTGAAAGAGACGGATGGGAATTTCCGGATACGCTGGTGGGGACTGACTCACACACACCGATGGTGAACGGTATTGGCGTGTTGGCCTGGGGTGTGGGTGGCATCGAAGCCGAAGCCGCCATGCTGGGTCAGCCTATTTATTTTTCGTGCCCGCAGGTGGTGGGATTAAAATTGACCGGTAAAATACCCCAGGGTTGCACCGCAACAGACCTGGTACTGACTATCACAAGGCTTCTGCGCGACTATGGAGTGGTTGGAAAATTTGTGGAAGTCTTTGGAGATGGATTGGATCACCTCACGGTAACGGACCGCGCTACCATTTCCAATATGTCGCCCGAATTCGGATGTACGGTCACCTATTTCCCGATAGACAACCAAACGCTGGAGTATATGAAGCGTACCGGTCGCAGCCAGCAACAGATTGATCTCGTGAAAAAGTATTGCCAGGAGAATATGCTCTGGCGTACCGGTGACGAAGCAGTTGAATACTCGCATATTATCACCCTGGACCTTGCTACACTGGAACCAACAGTAGCAGGCCCCAAACGGCCTCAGGATAAAATTCTCGTAAAAGATCTGCACGACAAGTTCTGTGAGGTTTTAAAAAAGGAATTCTCAAGAGACTATGTGCCGTATAACAACCGGCAGGAAAAAGCATGGCTTTCGGAAGGAGGCTCGGGAACAGAATTTTCATATTCACCACGTCATGAACACGAGGGCATCACCGTGGAAAAAGAGAATAACCTCCGTTCCGTTAAAATCAAACTAAAGAATAAAGAATATGCGGTGAGCGATGGAAGTATCGCTATTGCTGCCATCACCAGTTGTACCAATACTTCTAATCCTGCCGTGATGGTAGGCGCAGGATTAGTAGCCCGCAAAGCGGTGGAGAGAGGATTGAGAACCAAATCATGGGTTAAGACCAGCCTGGCGCCCGGTTCCAAAGTGGTTACCAGTTATCTGGAACGTTCGGGTTTATCAGAAGACCTTGCCGCGCTGCGTTTTCATACGGTGGGTTATGGATGTACTTCCTGTATCGGAAACAGTGGACCGCTTCCCCCGCACATTGCCGAAGCAGTGGATAAAGGAGAATTAGTAGTTGCCTCTGTTTTATCGGGCAACAGAAACTTTGAAGCCAGGGTTCATCAGCAGGTTAAGATGAACTTCCTGATGTCGCCGATGCTGGTAGTTGCTTTTGCGCTCGTTGGACGGGTGGACGTAGACCTGCTGAATGACCCGCTGGATTACGACCCCAACGGAGAACCGGTTTACCTGAAAGACATATGGCCTACCCAGGAAGAAATCAACGATACGATTTTATCCTGCATGCGTACGGAAGACTTTACGGATGCATACGGCGTAATATTTGAAGGAGACGATGCCTGGAAGAGCTTAGAAGCTCCTACCGGAACAAAATACGTGTGGGATGATCACTCTACCTATATTCAGGAGGTTCCATTCTTTAAAGACCTCAGTATCACACCCGAAAAAGCCGAAGACATCAAAGGCGCGAGGGTGCTTCTTTATCTGGGAGATTCTGTAACTACAGACCATATTTCTCCCGCCGGATCCTTTGGCGAACAAACTTCTGCGGGACAGTATCTCATCAGCAAAGGGATTACGCGTAAGGATTTCAACTCTTATGGTTCACGCCGGGGTAACCATGAAGTAATGATGCGTGGTACTTTTGCCAACGTGCGTATCAAGAATAAAATCACCGATAAAGTAGGCGGTTTCTCCACTTATCTTCCTACCAATGAAACCATGACCGTGTTTGACGCTGCCATGAAGTATGCTGAGAATAAGACGCCATTGATTGTATTGGCAGGAAAAGAATACGGAAGTGGTTCTTCCCGGGACTGGGCAGCGAAAGGACCGAGCCTGCTGGGTGTAAAAGCCGTGATAGCCGAAAGTTTTGAACGTATTCACCGCAGTAATCTTGTCGGAATGGGCATCCTGCCCCTGGAATTTGCCGAAGGTGTTACGGCCGAATCTCTTGGTTTAACCGGAAGAGAAACATTCGATATCTCCGGGGTTTCCGAAGGACTCAGTCCTTTCAAGAAGATAAAGGTAAAAGCCACCAAAGAATCCGGCGAAACCATCGAGTTCGAAACCAAAGCAAGACTCGACTCTGCTATTGATGTGGCCTATTATGAAAACGGTGGTATATTACAATATGTACTGAGAGGGTTTCTAAAATAGATTTTTTTAAAAGGAGAATTAATATTTCCTGTTAAGGTTTATGGATTGGAATTGAATTCCGCCATAAACCTTTTTTCTTTGATGAAGAGTGGCCTTAGACGGTATAGAAGAACCTTCACTTCCATTTTCGTTTGATTCGGAGGAAACGTTTTATGCAGAACGCCAAACCCAAATCAATTATCAATCCACTTTATTTATCAGGAAATATTTATCGGTGTCGCAGGATGATACCGTGCCTATTGGCTCATATTCGGATAAATGAAACTTCAGATTTAGCGTGTTGCACGCCGAAGAAAGACAATCTGTTCCGGCAGTAGGGACATTGCATGTTTCATATTCTTGAATCGAATTTTCGACTATTCTTTTATGGAATTATCGAAGCAAAAAGTAATAACTATCCAAATGGTAATAAATACGAGCCCGAAAGGAATACCAGGATATGACGTAGTTTTAATTCTTATATTTTTCTTGCAAGTACCACCAACTTTCAAATATACGCCTGCCCCTGCACTTCAATCAATCATTCATCACAAACTATCTTGAAAATCCAGTTGACAAGATGAAAGAACAATTTCTCTCTGTTGACAAATTTTACCAAACAAGGAAATCATCTCCTTTTCCTCTTCATCAATTTATATACTTCCAACCACAGAACTGAAACTGCTGCCACCATTGCTGCAACACCAATTTCGTTTACATTAAGTCTGCCGACTTTGAAAAAGTTGCTCACCGGTGCAATAAACAAAATTGCTGCCAGGCACAGCAATGTAAAAACGATGATGGCGGGCAGCAACCTGTTTTTGTTTCTGAAGCTTTCAAATATACTGTAGTAGAAAGAACGATTCACTAAGCTCAGGAAAATATTGGCCAAAACCAGTGTGGTAAAAACCATCCCTCTGGTTTCTTCTTCTGTACCACCATTGCGCACCATCCATTGGTAGGAAAACAACACCCCCATTGTGATGACAAGCCCTTGCACAATACTGATGCCTAACTCATTCCAATTCAAAAAGGTTTCAGTCATCTTTCTGGGCTTCTGATTCATGGCATTTTTTTCGATGGGTTCGTTTTCATACACAATAGAACAGGTGGGCCCCATAATCAATTCAAGAAAAATAACGTGTACCGGTGTAAATATTTCAGGATAGACCCATCCCAAAAATAACGGCAGGGAAACCGTCAGTATAATCGGTATATGAATAGAAATGATATACTGAATTGCTTTTTTAAGATTGGCATATATCCGCCGCCCGGCGGCAATGCCCGTAATCAGCTTGCCCAAATCGTCGTTGGTAATGACCAATGATGCTGCGGCTTTGGCAATCTCTGTTCCTTTATGCCCCATGGCTACGCCAATATGAGCGGCCTTCAGCGCCGGCGCATCATTGACACCGTCGCCAAGCATGGCTACTACTTCTCCATTCTTCTTTAAAGCATTCACCACGGCAAGTTTTGCATCCGGAAACATCCGGGTAAACAGCGTCTTTTCTTCTGAAAGGGAGGACATTTCTTCATCCGTATGCTGCATGATTTCCTCTCCGCTAATTTGAGCATCGGCATTTCTAATCCCGGATTGTTGTGCGATAGCCATTGTTGTATCTGCATTGTCTCCTGTAATCACTTTCAGTTGGATGCCTGCATCATACACCTGCCGAAAAACATGAGAAATACCTGCCTTCGGCGGGTCGTAGAAAACAGTCAGCCCTAAAAATTCAAATGTAAAATCCTGCTGCTTCGCAGGAAAGTCACTCCCTGCAAAGGATGTTTTGGCAACACCCAGAATTCTATACCCTTGCTTACCCAGTTTCGCAACCTGATTTCTGATTCCCTCTTTTTCTGAAGGTAAGAGATTGGAAACCGACAGAATGGCTTCGGACGCACCTTTGGCTGCTATAATTCTTTCTCGCCTGCTATTTTCAAAAATGTGCGTCATCATTGGCGGTTTTCCTTCTAACGGATACTCATGCACCATTTTGAAGTCGGGTCTGTCGTCCCTGCTTCGAGTTTGTTCATACATCTGATGCAGGGTTTTTTCCATCGGGTCGAAGGGTACCGGTTCGCTGCTCCACATAGCATAGGAAATCAATTCAGACAGAAGTTCATCACCAAAATGCTCCTCATCAAAAACCGTATCTGTTTTAAAATCAAACAACAGCTTTAACTGCATTGAATTTTCGGTAATGGTACCTGTCTTATCGGCGCAAATGACTGTGGTGCTTCCAAGGGTTTCTACGATAGTGGAGCGTTTGATGATGAGACCTTCACGCATCAGCTTCCATGCGCCTAATGCCATGAAAGTAGTAAAGGCCACCGGTATCTCTTCGGGTAAAACAGACATGTCCATCGTTAGCCCGACTAACAGACTCTCTATTATACTTTTCGTTTGTACGTACCTGAAAATCCAAACCGCAAGAAAAACAAGGAAACCAATAACGGCCATGTAACGCACAAACCGGCCAATCTGAATTTGCAGGGGAGAACGTTCTTCTCCAATTTTTCCAAGCGACGTTCCTATCTTGCCCAACCTCGTATTCTTACCTATTTCCTCTACTCTGAAAACGGCTAATCCGGATACCACGATGGTACCACTATACACCTTATTATCCTCCGATTCTTTGTCTTTGAAAACGGAATAGCTTTCTCCGGTAAGCGCTGATTCATTGACGGAGAAATCATTGCTATGCACAATCACGCCATCAGCATTAACCATTTTTCCTTCCTCAATGATACATAAATCGCCCACAGCAATTTCGTACGTCGGAATTTTAGATACCGTTGCATCCCTGATGACCGTACTCAATGGTTCATTTAGCTTCTCCAGGGCCTCCAGCGCTTTTTTACTTCTGCTGTCCTGATAGAATGAAATGGCAGAAACAGCGATGATAGCCCCAAACATAAATATCGCTTCAGGATAATCGCCCACGATGACATAAATAACGGAAATAGCAATCAGCAAGAGCAACATCGGCTCCTTCATGATGCCCAACAATAAACTAAGCCACGTGCTTTTCTTTATTGCGACCATTTCGTTGAACCCATACTTCACCCTGGAATCTTTCAATTCCTCATCTGTCAGACCCGTTAAATGTTTAGGGATGTTTTCGACCATAGTTTATAGAATTGCCTGCATAAAGGTAGAATTATCGTAGAGCTTTTTGTTATTCATCACCAGCCACATTTTTTAATACCATCAGAAGATTGTAAGCGCCTTTTATGGCATACTGTTCATTAGTCATACCTTCGCCGCCGACGATTTCCGTAAAGCCATTTTCTTTGTTTCCGGTTTGCACTTCCATCATTTCATATTTGTTTGTTCCGATGATTTTAAAAACGTAATGCTTATTCTCAAACCTCACGATGGCATCATCGGGCAGGGCAAAAACCTCGTTGAGTTTAAGCTCTACATCGGCATTCATAAACATACCCGGCAACAGCATTTTGTCGTATTCCTCAAAATGACAATGCACCAGTGTTGCATTATCTCCCGCCACGGTTTTGCTGATAAGAATGATTTCGCCGGGATACTTTTTTTCGGGATGCGTATTGGTATAGGCAACCAACTCCTGACCAATTGCCAGTTTGCTGACATCCTTATCAAAGACTGTGAGCGCAAGATGGATATCATCCGGATTGACCAATTCGAACAACACTTCACTGGGATTGACATACTTACCGATGTTGACATTTACCGAAGATACAAATCCATTAATCGGGGAATAAATATTGATGCTTTTCGAAATGTTATCCGGTGTTATCCTGGCTGGATCTACACCGATGAGCCTCAGCTTTTGCTCAAGAGATTTGATGAGAATATATTGTGTTTGCCAGGTAGCTTTTGTCTGCTCAAATACTTTGTCGCTGCTGGCTTTACTTTCATTTAATTCCTTCTGCCGGTGGTATTCGCTTTCGTTAAATTCAAATTGGGCTTTCGCTGTCAGGTAATCCTGCTGAAGCTGGATGTATTGCGCATCTTCCATCACCGCCAGCACATCACCGCGGTTAATATGCATACCCGGAAGCAACCTGGTGGACTTTAAATAGCCGCCTAAGGGTACGCTTATGGAAACGATATTTTGTGGCGGGACATCTATTTTTCCTTTTAATTTTAAAACAGATGAAATGGCTTTCTGCTCAAATTTTCCGGACTCAATTCCCGCATTGTTGCGTTGCGTATCGGTCAGGGTTACAATATTACCCGAAGGGCGCACTTCTTCCGTAGCCGCCGGTTGTTGGCTGTTGCAGGAGTAAAGTGTGAGCAGCAATATTGTTATTTTCAATATTTTATTCATGTCTATATTTTTCTTGTCTTTTTCGCCGCATGAAATTCCGCATAAAAGATTTTCATTGCAGTTGGTATTAAGTTCTTCGAAACGTTTTATACTCCATTCCATGATTCAGGTCATTTATTGGTTGGTGTAGTAATTGAGTTCGGCAATGGCCAGGTTTCGGCTTCTGACCGCTTCTATATAGTCGCTTTGAATACTGATGGCCTGGTTAATGAGAATCACCCATTCCAGATAATTCGTTTCTCCCGACAGGAATTGCTTATTAGCTGTTACTTTGATAGTCTCTGCATTTTTTAAAGCTGTGTTTTCAAAATACTTTACGGCTTCGTCAAACTTTTGAAATTGCTTTAAGGCCGATGCGTATTCATTTTCAAAGTTTTTCAGTTTTACTTCGTATTCGTTGGCGGCAATGTGTTCATTAATTTTGGATGCATTGATTCGTGCTTTCTGACCACCGGTAAAAATAGGAATACCCAGGCCTATCTGGAAAGATTGAAAACGGGGAGAGCTGTTGTATTCCTTGTCATCGGCGCCAAGTCCCTTCATACCCATCAGATTATAGCCCAGCGACAGGTCGGGCAATAATTTAAACTGTTCAGCTCTGGTGTTTGCTGAAGCTATATCTTGCTTTTGTTTCCAATATTGCATAGAAGGATGGGGGGTGAGTATGCCGGTATCTACCAGGGAAACGGACTTTGTCAGCAAATCGGTTTCATCAGGCACAAAGCCGGCTTCTGTATTTAAAAGCAACTGAAACTGCAACTGCTGCAGCTCCCAGTCACGTTGCAACTGTGCTAATTGCAACCCAATCCGGGCACGCTGGTTTTCTGCTGTTGTCTTTTCTAAAATATTGCTTTCGCCCTTATTGAAACGAAACGTTGCTTTGTCAAGAAACTCTGCAAAAAGGCTGTCGTTTTCCTGTAAAATTGATTTCTCTTTTTGAAGATAACTCAGGTTAAAAAACACTGTTGTAACTAATCTTTTCAAGTCAGCCTCCTGCATACCCACTTGCAGCACACGGCCCTTCCATTCCTCACTGAGCAGGCTTTTCTGAGATGCGTAAATCTTAGGGAAACTGATTGTCTGAGACACTCCAAGTTTTGTATCAGCGTATGCGCTGTTCATTTGTCCGTATTCCGCAAAAACATTGGTCGCAGGAATAATTGTTCCCGAACGTATCAGCTTCTGACTGTATTCCGTCCGCAACCGCTCATTCTTTATAGCCAGGTTGTTTTTCAACGCTGTGTCAATGGCCTGTTGCAGCGTGATGGGGGTTTGAGCGTTCACCCGTGTTGAGTTAAGGAAAAAGGCGCCAATGAGCAATAGACAATAGGCAAATGGCAATTGGGTCCACAGGAATTTTTTCTTTAATCTTTTCATATAACTATCTTAATGTCGTAATTCGTAATTTTTCACTTTTCACTTTTCATTCTTAACTCTACCAAACATCATATAAAGGATCGGCAGCACAAACAGCGTCAAAAATGTTGCTATCAACAGTCCGCCTATCACTACGGTAGCTAAAGGCCGCTGCACTTCAGCGCCTTCACCCTGGCTGAGCGCCATAGGTAAAAAGCCAAGCGAAGCCACAAAGGCTGTCATCAGCACCGGACGTAACCTTACTTTTGTGCCATCAACAACGATTTGCTTCAGGTCCGTATATCCGCTTGTTTTTAAACGATTGAATTCGGCAATCAATACAATGCCATTCAGCACCGCTACGCCAAACAATGCAATGAATCCCACACCGGCGCTTACGCTGAAAGGCATTCCCCTGATGCCCAGCGCCAGAATGCCGCCAATGGCTGATAAAGGAATAGCGGTGTAAATCAGCAACCCCTGCTTTACAGAATGAAAAGCAAAATACAGCAAGAGAAAAATCAGAATCAGTGAGATGGGCACAGCAATAAACAACCGCTGTTTCGCCGCATTCAAATTTTCAAAAGCGCCACCATAGGTGATGTAATAACCAGCCGGAAGTTTTATTTGCTGCCCCACTTTCTGTCGAAGTTCTTCTACTGTGCTTTGAATATCCCTGTTGCGCACATTAAAGCCTACAATGATTCTTCGATGTGAGTTTTCGCGCTGAATCTGGTTTGGGCCTTCCACAATTTCCACTTTCGCCACGGTACTTAAAGGAATTTGCGTGC
>JACFNM010000652.1 GCA_019454915.1 Chitinophagaceae bacterium | reverse complement strand
CCTGCAAAGGCTAAAACAATAGAAAAAATTCTGGGTGAAGATTTCGAAGTCCGGAGTTGTTATGGCCATATCCGGGACCTGGAGAAGAATGATATGGGGATTGATATAGACAATCAGTTCGCACCGAGGTACATCGTTCCCGAAGACAAAGAAAAAGTGGTGAAGGACTTAAAAGGATTGGCTAAAAAAAGCAACGAAGTATGGCTTGCAACAGATGAGGACCGCGAAGGAGAAGCGATTAGCTGGCATTTGTGTGAAGTATTGGGTTTAGACCCCGCTACAACAAAACGGATTGTTTTTCATGAAATTACCAAGCCTGCTATTCGGGCAGCCGTAGAATCGCCGCGCACACTCGACATGAACCTGGTGAATGCACAGCAGGCCAGGCGTATATTAGACCGGATTGTAGGATTTGAGCTTTCTCCGGTATTATGGCGCAAGATGAGTATGCGTAACAATCTCAGCGCGGGAAGAGTACAGAGCGTTGCGGTGCGTTTAATAGCGGAAAGGGAGAGAGAGATTAACGCCTTCCAGCCAACCGGCAGCTTTAAAGTAGAAGCTTTTTTTGCGGCCAAAGATGTTAACAATAAACCGGTCACTTTTAAAGCAGAGGGCGGAAAATTTTCAAATGCTGAAGGCGCCGGTAAGTTTTTGGAGTCATGCAAGGGCGCTCAGTATACGGTGAGAGACATCCAGGTTAAACCGGCGAAAAAATCTCCGGCGGCTCCTTTCACCACTTCTACTTTACAACAGGAAGCTTCCAGGAAGCTGGGTTATTCGGTAAGTCGTACCATGCTGCTTGCCCAGAAATTATACGAGAACGGGCATATCAGTTATATGAGAACGGATAGCGTAAACCTGAGTGAAACGGCCATCCGGGAT
Source organism: Chitinophagaceae bacterium (assembly GCA_019454915.1). Taxonomy (GTDB): domain Bacteria; phylum Bacteroidota; class Bacteroidia; order Chitinophagales; family Chitinophagaceae; genus Agriterribacter. Next base: position 535 of record JACFNM010000652.1, on the reverse strand, counting down.
ATTTCTGCGAAGATTAAATCCCAGTTCGGAAACGATTTTCTGCAGATCAGAAAGTTTAAGAACAAAAATGAATCGGCCCAGGAAGCCCATGAAGCTATCCGCCCTACATCTATGGAAAGGCTGTCGGTGGAAGACGCAGATTGCCGGAGGCTATATGAATTGATTTGGAAACGGACTATAGCAAGCCAGATGGCTGATGCCGAGTTAGAAAAAACCATTGCGAAGATTCTGATATCTACCAATAAAGAAGACCTCACCGCCCAGGGTGAAGTATTGAAATTTGAAGGATTTTTGAAAGCTTACCGGGAGGACCGGGATGAAGAGGATATCAATGACGATGATGCGCCGGAAGGCATGTTGCCGCCGCTTAGGGTAAACCAGGAACTCAGTTTCCGCGAGATGAAAGCGACAGAGCGTTTTACACGGCCCGCACCGCGTTTTACGGAAGCGTCCCTGGTAAAGAAGCTGGAAGAACTGGGAATCGGACGGCCTTCTACTTATGCGCCTACGATCTCTACCATTTTAAAAAGGGGTT
>JACFNM010000651.1 GCA_019454915.1 Chitinophagaceae bacterium | reverse complement strand
CTGTTGAAGAATGCAGAAAGCTCGAAATACTCTTTTTGAGAAATCGGATCGTATTTATGATCATGACATTTGGAACACTCCATAGTCATACCCAGAAGAGCAGTACCCAGCGTATTGGTTCTGTCCGATACATATTCTACCCGATATTCTTCATCTATCACGCCTCCTTCTTCCGTAATCTTATGATTCCGGTTGAACCCGGTAGCCAGTATCTGTTCTCTGGTGGCATTGGGAATCAGGTCTCCGGCTAATTGCCAGGTAACGAACTGATCGTAAGGCATGTTTTTATTGAAGGCATGGATGACCCAGTCTCTCCATGGCCATTGAGAACGATAATTGTCATCCTGATAGCCGTGAGAATCGGCAAACCTCGCCACATCCAGCCAGGGGATCGCCATCTTCTCTCCATAGGACGGTTTGGCGAGCAGGGCATCAACCGTCTTTTCATAGATATCGGGATCGGTGCTGGTCAGGAAACTATCAATCATGCCCGGGGTGGGCGGAAGCCCGGTTATGTCAAGCGAGATGCGGCGAAGTAACCGTTCTTTATCCGCCTCCTTATTGGGAGATAATTTGTGCCCCTCCATCTTGCTCAAAACAAAATAGTCTATCTCGTTCTTTGCCCAATCTTTATTTTTTACCTGAGGAAGTTCTGTTTTTTGAGGAGGCACAAAAGCCCAGTGGGGTTCATATTGCGCGCCTTGTTCGATCCACTTTTTGATGATGGCAATCTCTTCTTTGGAGAGGGCAGGCAGGTTGCCGGAAGCCGGTGGCATACGATAGCTGGTATCGGAAGAGGAAATGCGCAGATAGACTTCAGACTGATTCGGCTTACCAGGCACAATAGCATGCGAGCCGGGATTTTCTTTCAACGCTTTATAGGCTTCTTCCTGAATGTCCAGCCTTAAATCTGCTTCCCGCTTGTTTGCATCCGGCCCATGACAGGCATAACATCTATCGGAAAGAATAGGACGTACCTGGAAATTATAGCTAATCTTTTCTGAGTCTAAACCTCCACTTATTTTGCCCGACCCGAAAAATAAAACAACTGAACCTAATATCAGCACACCCAATACCAGAAGAGTAATTACATGCTTCTTTTTCATATAGCAAGTTTACAGCCAGCTTTCATGATTATTTAATGACCAGGGATTCACAACGTGTTTCTCTATCATTAAAGAATGGATGAAGATAAAGATTTTTTTAACGGGAAGGAATCTTTTTAACTGCGGCAAACAGTGTCATTAATCCTGGCTAATCTCCTGATTTTCAAAGACCATTTTAATTCGGTTCAATTTCTTAATTTGAGCAAACTTTTGAGATTTCAGGCTTATGTATTTGTACGCTGAAAATAAACTTCTTATACTATGCAAAGTTTACATAGAATAGCCTTTTTTTTCATTTTGGTCTTTAGCTCA
>JACFNM010000103.1:11964-12348 GCA_019454915.1 Chitinophagaceae bacterium | reverse complement strand
TATATACCCCGCCCATATCGCTCAATACGCCCCAGCCCAGATGATGAATATGGTTGAACTCTATGCGATTTCGTTTGGACGGACTGGGCGTATATCCCCAAACCCAGCCCACCGATACACCGGAGTATTTAAAATCTGCAATTTCATTATGCAGTAATTCATTATCGCTGCCGTGAAAAATAATCATACCTACCGCACATGGAAAAATATGCCCCCCTGAACGGGCAATGTTATTGACGACTTTAATATGATGGGTCACTTCTTCCGGATTTTCGCGTAAAACGGTTTCACCAATCTTGATGGCGCTGGCCCCCAGGTCGTGTAAATAACAATGTTCTACCAGACCGTTATTGCAGGCACGCCGGTACCAGATCCCACTACTAC
>JACFNM010000103.1:0-11954 GCA_019454915.1 Chitinophagaceae bacterium | reverse complement strand
AATCGAGTTCTATAGCGGCTCCTATCGGCGCTGCCGCCTGCATGGCATCCACACCATCCGGCGGCATCTTAAATCCGGATACTCTGAATGTCAGATTTTCAAAACGAATATTTCGTACACGCCTTCCGCTCTTTGCATCACCGCAAACAGTAATGAACTTATCAAGCAAAGGAGCCATTGCCCTGGTGTTCTCTATCGTTTCACCCGGACGGGGATAATAATATAAAGTACCCGAACGATCCAAAAACCATTCACCCGGCGTATCCAGCGCCGACCGTATATTTTCGAGTATAAATAACGAATTACGATCAATCCGGTTCCAGGGCTGCATGCCTTTACCTGAAATATATACAGAAGTATCCGCTGCATTATAATACAAAATTGGTTTTCGCGTGTTATCCCATTTATGATAGAAAGTAATGACTACGTCTTTCAAATCGTCGTCACTCAAATCTCTGATCCATCTGGCGGCCTCTTCGGGAATCTTAACTTGCTGTACGGCCAGCTTCGGCGTGCTTTCCGGTAAGTCTACAAGTACCGTTTCCTGAACCGCTACCGGATTATAAAAGGTATGATCGGGCGTTTGCGCCCTGGTAGCCCGCTGTCCATTTACAAACAATTGTTCAAACCGCCATTTATATCGCCTCGCTTCGGGCACGTCTACCTTCCACAAATAATCGTTTACTTTTTCAAACTTATTCAGATAGATGCCTCCATAAAAAGTAACTCCATCCTCTCCCGCAAAAACCAAAGCCGAGGACTCATCACCGCTATCCTCAAGTGACAAATCAAGGGTTTCCGGCATCAGGTATTCTCCTTTTCGTATAATCACCCGCAAAACCTCTTGCACAGATGGGTTTTGCTTACGGTACGACCTTATCCGATCCCTTGCGGCGGTAAGTGTTGCAACGGGTTGTGTATCCGTTCCCGGGTTCCTGTCGTCCCCGTCCGGAGATACATAAATATTCTGAGAAAATAGCTGTGAGCTTAAGAAAGAGACAATTATCAATAGCATGTAAAGACGGCCGGCTCGTTTCATTGTGATACTGTTAGTTGTATCAATAAAAATAAGCAATTTAGGCGGTCTGCTAACTTCTGTCGGGTAGTTAAATGAAGTGAATATTTTTAGACTCCGATTAGTATAACACAGAATTTTAGTTGAAAAAAAATAAGGATATAAAAAGCAGGTGATGATACCGTCCATTAAAGTAAAGTGCATGTAATATCGCGCCGCTGCCTCACCACTTCAATTCAATCTTATTGTTCTTGCGGCTGACATCCGCCATCCGCCAGGTAGGATCAACTTCTATGGTTTGAATGTTCATGAGGCGTTGGTCAATTTCAAATACGTAGGTGGGATGCGTCCAGCGCCAGGGATCCATGACTACCCGTGGAATATTGTTTTCAGCGGGCTTGGTTCCAAACATGCTCAGCAGGGGTATATACACTATTTCTTTAGAGCCGTCTTTAAACTGAACCTGAACATCAATAGGCATCGGCATCTGGGAAATCTTGCGCAGGCGAACTTTTGTTTTGCCGTTCTCCTCCCACAGGCTATCAATCCCGTAATCAATTGTTTTGGTCGTATTCACCCAATATTCCTTATACCAATCCAGTTGTATGCCACTTACTTTTTCCGCTATTCGTATAAAGTCATCTGCATCCGGATGTTTAAAACGCCATTGACGATAGTACTCCAGTAAAGTTTTATCTCTCAATGAATCGCTGATGATATAGCCCAACTGGGACAGAAAAACGGCTCCCTTTGAATAAGCGGCTCTGGCGTAGGCAAAATTCGTGTTATAGTGATCGGCATGGGTAGTCAGAGGCTCTTCTAGTCCACTTCTAACCACGCTGAAATACCCCGCATAGTTACCTGCCTGATACAAAGGAAGTTCAACATCAGCACCTTCCGCCGGTTCCGTTGGCAAATCAAGCCCCAATATCTTGTTCTCTTTCTTTAGATAGTAAAAGGAAGATACTCTCCCGGAAGTGTAGCTGGTAAACCCCTCATCCATCCACGGATATTTTGACTCATTGGTTGCCAGCATCATTTGATACCAACTGTGTATCCATTCATGAAATACCGTACCCAAACCGGGACCGCTAAGTAGTGTCGCCATCGGATACTCCATGCCCCCGTCGCCACCATGAATGAAAGAATACTGCTTATACGGGTATTCGCCTAAATGCTTTTCTAAAAACGGCAACACCGCCACCGCCGCATCCGCCACCTCATTCCATGCCTGATCGTTCGCAGCATCATTGGGCTTATACTTATATAATACATGAATGGTGCGTCCTTTTGAAACGTCACGTGTGAGATGCTTAAACTGTGGATCAGCCGCCCACATAAAATCGTGTACTTCGGGAGCCGTAAACCGCCAGGTGAGCCTATTCCCGGCGGGGCGTACCACTTTTGTCCCCTTCTTCTCATAACCGTACCCAATCTGATGAGCATTCTGTAAATATCCGGTACCGCCCAAAATGTAACTCTTGTCAATTGTAATGTTTACATCATAATCTCCCCATACCCCGTAAAATTCACGCGCAACATAAGGCGTTGGATGCCAGCCTTCCTTATCATATTCACAAAGCTTAGGATACCACTGACTCATGGAATAACGCACGCCGGTTCCCGGGTTATCTCTTCCCGATCGCCTGATTTGCAGGGGCACCTGGGCTTCAAAATCCAAATCAAACACTACTTTCGATTTGGGTAGAATCGGCTTATTTAGATCGACTTCAAGAATCGTTTCCCAAACTTTATACGTCTGGCTTACGCCATTCATCTTAAATGACAGAATCTTCTGATAACCGATTTCATCCGGTGCAAGATGCTGAATACGATCCTCAACCCGGCTATCCCAATCTTTTATTGCCTGGTTATTAGCGCCCCGGAACTCAATCTTTCCTAATTCCCGGCTACGCATATCCATCATACTGTTTGGTTGAAAAGCGTTCCAGTATAAATGGAAAAACACTCGATCCAGGGTATCCGGCGAGTTGTTCCAATACTCCAGTTTCTGCTTTCCGGTAAGCCGGTTCGACTGCACGTCCATGTTCACATCCATCACATACTTAACCTTCTGTTGCCAGTAACCAGGCTGTGCAAAAATCAGCGTACAACTTGTCAAAAAAGTGGTTGTCAAATACAATACCCGTTTCATGTTCGTTCTATTTTGTGGGCTTCCCGCCAAAATGGTATCGCGATCAATAACCCGATGTATCAAGATTATGGAAAGAGGCGAAGATCTATAAGATAATCTTCGCCTCCCGGCTTTTTTTCGAATGAGAAAATCCGCTTTTTACAACGTAATCTTGTCTTTCAGCAGTTTCCCCTTTTCATTAAATAAGAGGTTTCTTTGCTGAATATCCGACTTGGCCACACGTAATCTGTATTGAAGCTCGTCTTTCGGCAATTCAATTTTATACACAGACTTCACTTCCCAGTCGGAGTACTTACTTTTTTCAAATCCATCTTCCACTTTTTCAGGCAAGTCATCCACCTCAATTAATTTCTCCGTGCTTTGCCACTCTCCTTTCTTGTTAAACCTCGCTTCCAGATTCTCTCCTTCTTTTTCAAAAGAGACGATAAAGGAGCTCAGGTTATCCTTCCATTCAACATCTTTCGCATCCGGATACTTTTCAGAAAAGGCATTGGTTACCTCTGCCGGTATCTTTCTGATTTGAGCAGTTGAACTAAAAACAAAACCGATTGATACAACAATCATCATTACTAAAATCTTCTTCATAATTTCCTTAATTTACTGATTTCTGCAAGATCGGACAACTATCTGTTCCGTCCGGCTTTGTGACAATAAAACTTTCTTAAAAAAAGGCCCAAAACTACGGGAGCCCTCCAATCACCACTACAATTTCTCCTTTCACGCCTTTGACTTTAAAGTGATCGTATACTTCCTGCAAACTACCCCTGACATTTTCTTCAAACAGCTTGGTCAGTTCCCTGCTCACGGAACAGGGTCTGTCGGGGCCAAAACAATCAATACATTCCTGCAGGGTTTTTACCAGTCTCATCGGGGATTCATAAAAGATAATCGTCCTTTCTTCCAGCGCCAGTTTTTTAAACAGGGTCTGTCTTCCTTTTTTCAAAGGCAGGAATCCCTCAAAGCAAAACCGGTTCATGGGCAGCCCGCTATTTACCAGGGCAGGTACAAACGCAGTTGCCCCGGGCAGGCATTCCACCTTCACGTTATTTTTGATACATTCTCTGATCAACAAAAAGGCAGGGTCTGATATCCCCGGCGTACCCGCATCGGTCAATACAGCCATTGTTTTTCCGGAGAGCAACTGCTCTACGAGGTGGCGGACAATTTTATGTTCATTGTGCTGGTGGTGGGGAGTAACCGGCTTCTGGATTTGATAGTGCTTCAGCAATACCGATGAAGTGCGGGTATCCTCCGCAAGAATCAGGTCAACCTGCTTCAGCACTTCGATGGCTCTGAAGCTAATATCCGCCAGGTTTCCAATCGGAGATGGGACAATGTAAAGCATTATATTTATCAGGCAGCCGGAACCACCGTAATCTCAAAATATTCCATAACCTGGTTTGCCAGCAATTTTTGAGAGGCCTCCTCCGCAAGCTGATAAGCATCCTTTTCTGAAGCTGCTTCAATCTTCAGCGTAATATGCTTCCCAATCCGGACGTCCTCTATTCCTTTAAGTCCCAGATTACTTAAACCGTTCATTACGGCTTTTCCCTGCGGATCGAGCAGTTCTTTCAGTGGCATTATATTGATGTGGGCCAAATAGGTCATGATGTCTTTATATTTTTAAGCGGCAAAGATAATAGAATGTAGGCGATAAAAATAAGCGGCACAGCCAGCCAGTGAAACAAAAACACCAAAATTACAGCCACCAGCAGTAATATCCATTTCGGTTTATTGTTTTTAAACGAGTAATCCCTGAACTTCAAACTCATGATGGGAATATTGGAGATCATCAGCCAGCTTAGCAAAACAACAACGGCGTACCAAATCCATTTATTCAAAAAAATCCCGGTAATCCCCCAGTCAGCACTATACCAGAAAATGATGGGAAAAGACGCAATTAACAACCCCACTGCCGGCGTCGGCACCCCCTTAAAATGATAAGACTGTGTTTCATCCAGATTAAACTTAGCCAGTCTCCATGCCGCCGCACACGGAACGATTAAAGCAGGCAGCAACCAGCCAATAGAAGCATCCAGCCCGTCCGGTTCACCCGCCACCGCCAAACGCAGGAACTGGTAAATAATCATACCAGGCGCCACACCAAAACTTACCACATCCGCCAATGAGTCCAGTTGCTTGCCCATCTCTGAAGATGCCTTCATCAGTCGTGCCAGAAAACCATCTAAGAAATCTATCAGAGCCGCGAGCGCAATAAACAGGGAAGCCAGGAAGATAGCCTCCGGCATCGTCATAATCTGCTGACCTTCATCGGTAGTTACCAGACTCAGACCACTCTGCAGCGTGACAATAATCGCGAGGCAGCCGAAAAAAAGATTTAAGAGCGTAAAAATATTCGGGATATGCTTCATTGATTAAGCGGTTTAATATGGACTATTGGAATCTTCATTACGAAAATTATCTTTTCATCAGGGCTTCGATCTCTTCCACGGTAATAGGCATTGTTTTCATCAAATCCTTATTTCCGTTTTTGGTAATCCAAACGTTGTTTTCTATACGAATACCCATTTGTTCTTCTTCAATATATATCCCCGGCTCAACCGTCAGTACCATTCCTTCTTTCAGCGGATCCACTCTTGTACCCAAATCATGCACGTCAATACCAAGATGATGCGAAATGCCATGATATAAATATTTTCGGTAAGCCCGGTTTTCGGGATCCTCGTTTTTTACGTCTGACCTGGTCAACAACCCGATTTTGAGAAACTGACCGGTAGCTTCCTCACCCACTCTCTCCGTATAGTCCACCAGGGTAATTCCCGGTTTTAACAGAGATGCTGCAAAATAGTGGAGATGCAAACAGGCATTATACACCTCTTTCTGGCGCTTCGTGAATTTACCGCTTACCGGTACGGTACGGGTAAGGTCTGCACAATATCCACCGTACTCCGCGCCGAAATCCATCAGCACCAATTCTCCCGCTTTGCACTCCTGGTTATTAGACACATAATGCAAAGTTCTTGCCCTGTCTCCGCTTGCTACAATAGACCCATAAGCCGGTCCGGTGGCGCGGTTTCGTAAGAACTCATGGAAGATTTCCGCCTCAATTTCATATTCCATCACACCCGGACGGATAAAGGCCAACAGCCGCCGGAAGGTCTTTTCGGTAATATCTATCGCCTGGTTCATCACCTCAATCTCCAACGGGGTCTTAATGGCGCGTAAGTCTCTTAATATGCGTGCGCTCCTTCTATAATTATGTAATGGGTAACGGACACGCATTTCCTGCGCATAACGATAATCCCTTACCGGAACAAGATTTGCCTTCCGATCATTTTCATTGGTATTCAGATAAATTGTATCCGCGAGATGAATCCAGGGTTGTAAAAGCGCGTCAAGGGAATCCAGCCATACCACTGTGCTGATACCTGATATGGCTCTTGCTTCCTGCGCTCTTAAACGGTGACCATCCCACTTTTCTTTTAACTCGTTGGGGCGAACCACCACCAGCACCTCCCGGAATTTCTTATCGGGATTGTCAGGGAACAGAATCAACATGGTCTCTTCCTGGGTAATACCCGTAAGCCAGTATAAATCCGAATTCTGTTTAAAGGGCAGTAGTGCATCTCCATTCGCCGGTAGTTCATCATTGCTGTTGAAAATGGCAATGGCATTTCTTTCCATCCGCGCAACAAACCGCTTTCGGTTTTGTTTAAAGATTTCAGGATTTAACGGTAGATTCTTCATCTTGCTATAATTAATGAATCTAAAATTCACTGCAATATCCGCATAAAAAATCGGCTTACAAAAAACCGATTCGCGGGATGGGCCGGACGCTTATTACCCACCGGTAAAAACACAAAAACCTTACCTTCGTAAAAGCTGCCGGTTTTGCAGGTTTTATCCACAGAAAGGCATACATACTCTGTTTAAAAAAAGTCTCCTCTAAATTGTATCTTAATGTCTGATAAGAAAAACAAGAAAACGCTCATTATAGGCGCATCTACCAACCCGCAACGGTATAGCTATCTGGCGCTGGAACGCCTCCGCAACGCCGGCCATGATGTGGTGGCAATAGGAAAGCAACCCGGTACCCTCCGTGGCGTACCAATTACCACAGAAAAAACCGCTTATCCGGATATAGACACGGTTACGCTTTATCTGAATCCCGTCCATCAGGCAGAATATTATGACTATATCCTGTCGCTTCATCCCAAACGCATCATCTTCAATCCGGGCGCAGAGAATGCGACGCTGGCACAGTTGGCAAAAAATAACGGTATCCAAACGATGGATGCCTGTACGCTGGTATTATTAAGCACAGGGCAATATTGACTGGATAATCATCGTGTGAAATAAAGCTTCTACCCCAAAATTGACTGGTCAGCCGGATCACAATTCCTGAGTTTTTTTGAAAAAATAATAACGGCCGTTTATTCAAATTCAGAAAAAAACGTACATTGGGAAAACCTGTTCAATTATGCTTTGGAGAAGATTTAACGGGGAAAAGATTCAACTGCCCATTAAAGAAGAAGTTAAGCAATCTATCATCCGGGAGACCGAAAAAGGATTTCATCTCAAAGTGTGTATCGGCACCGACTCTCAGATTAAAGGGCCGGAAACGGAATTTGCCACCGTCATCGTTTTCCTTCGCGAAGGCCGCGGCGGATTTATGTTCATACACAACGAAAAGACACAACAACAATATTCCATCAAAGAAAGGATGTTGGTGGAAGTAGCGAAAAGCATAGAGATCGCCTACGAACTGTGCGACCTGTTTACGGAATTCGACGTAGACATGGAGGTCCATGCCGACATCAATACCAATCCTCATTTTAAAAGCAACGAGGCTTTGAGAGAAGCTATGAGTTATATTTTAGGGATGGGCTTTGCGTTCAAAGCCAAGCCGGACGCATTTGCCAGCAGTTGCTGCGCCGATAAAATTGTGAATTGAATCGGCCCTGTTTCATACTTTCCCGGCGGGTTTGTACAACGCCCTTAACCGGCGGCGATTTCATTATCCTTATACCGGACTTCTCCCTAATCGTTTCCATGAATCATTGATTGAATATTCATCGTCCCGTGCTACTCTATTATATCCGTTTAATACTAACTGGTTTATGAGAGGCAAATTCTCGAATGTCTTTAAGGCTTCCGGAAAAAGATGAATGTAGTCAGCTATGAAAATACTTAGAAGAATAAATAATTCTCTTAAATTATAGTTAGTTAAATCTAAAAAAGCATTGTCTTGATTATAAAACATTTCTCCAAATTGGAATACAGCAACGTTTGAAGGATGTGAATTTAGCGAAAGGTAAGTATAGATTTGGTCAAATAATCCGAACTTAACACCCATTGTGTCGCATAATTCTTGCCAATGCAGAAAGATGACTTTGTTATTGTCGAACCTTATTTTGAAATCCTTTTCCTTTATTTTACTTTGGATTTTTTCTTTGTCTTTTTGGTCTAACCCAATATATAATTGAGTCTTTTCTATTTCAATAACAAGGTTGCCAACGTGTTGTTTTTCGTCTTTAAGCTTTTGCTCATCTTCAGGTGTGATAATTAAACTTTCAAATTTTTGGCGATAATTCAAACCAGCAATTACCCAGAGATTATAAAGAATTAATTTTTCATCATCTGTCTTTGTATGGCGATAGATCAGATTAAACATACTGACAGTCTCATACACATTACGTATGAGAGCAGCAACAATTGTGGGGTCAATAATCGAATTAAGAGCACTCCCATCACTTAACGTGAAACTTACGCCATTTACAACCTGTCTAATATGCAAGACTTTGGTAAAAATCATTTGATTTATCATTCTTGCATCTCTGTCCGCAAAAGTTTTAACCGGTTCAGTATGATGATTTTTTATTGTTTGCAAGAGGTAGTCTGCATAAATATTTAATAAATCATAACTATCCTGAATAGCCGAACAGCGTGCTAATCTTAAATACTCAAGTCTTAATTTTTCAAGTTCCATGGAGAGTGAAATTTCTTTTATTATTACTGCCAACATCACAGAAAGCGCTACCGGAATTCGTTATGTGATTATTTTATTTGCTACGCTCTTCAAAGACGTCATTCCATTTATCAATAGCCGCTAAAATTTTGTCTTTCCCCGTTTTCTTTACAGCACTCGTGATAAAATGCTCCGGTAATTCCTGCCAGTCCTTTTGCATCCCCTTTAAAAAAGACTGAACATTCTTACTGATATCCTGCTGGGTCGCTTTATCGGATTTGGTAAAGACCAGGCAAAAAGGAACCTGCCATTCTCCCAACCGGTTTATAAACTCCTTATCCGCTTTCTGCGGACCATGCCTGCCATCAATCAGCACAAACACGCTGACCAGGTTTTCCCTTTTTCTTAAATACTCTTCCAGCATCTTGGTCCAGCTTCTTCTTTGCTGCTGCGATACCTTCGCAAATCCGTAACCCGGTAAATCCACCATATACCATTTTGTCTTCCTTCCATCCGCTGTTTCGCTGACCACGTCAAAATGATTGATCATCTGCGTTTTTCCCGGAATTCCGGAAGTTTTGGCTAATTTCTGGTTATTGCACAGCATATTAATCAGGGACGACTTCCCCACATTGCTCCTGCCGATAAAAGCATATTCCGGCCGGTCCGGCTTTGGACATTGCTGATATCCGGGACTGCTGATAAGATAAGCTGCGGAAATGATAACCATACCCGCAAGATACAATGAGAAAACAGAAAGAATACAGTTACCTGAAATACAGAATCAAGATGTACATTTGCCAACAATTTCATTCTTTAACCTTAAATAAAATATGCTGGCATGGCTGAAAAAATTAAAGTGGCAAATCCGGTGGTAGAACTGGATGGTGATGAAATGACAAGGATCATTTGGAAATACATTAAGGATAAGTTGATTCTGCCCTATCTTGATATTGACATTAAGTATTACGACCTGGGGATCGAACACCGGGATCAGACAGACGACCAGGTAACCGTTGACGCTGCCCATGCCATTAAAAAATACGGAGTGGGCATTAAGTGCGCCACCATCACGCCCGATGAGGCAAGAGTAAAGGAATTCAGCCTTAAGCATATGTGGAAAAGCCCGAACGGCACTATCCGGAATATCCTGGACGGCACGGTTTTCCGTGAGCCTATCGTTATTAAAAATGTACCCCGGCTGGTGACCAACTGGACCGCCCCCATTATCATCGGTCGTCACGCTTTCGGCGACCAGTATCGTGCAACCGATACCGTTATCAGGGGGAAGGGTAAATTAACCATGACTTTCACGCCGGAAGACGGCAGTGAACCCCAGGTGTTTGAAGTGTTCGATTTTAAAGGCGGCGGTGTTGCTTTAAGTATGTATAATACCGACGAAAGCATAAAGGGCTTCGCAAGAAGCTGTTTTAACATGGCGCTAAGCAAGAAATGGCCGCTGTACCTTTCCACCAAAAACACCATTCTGAAAAAGTATGACGGCCGTTTCAAAGATATTTTCCAGGAGATATACGAAAATGAATTCAAAGCCCAGTTTGAAGCGGCAGGAATCGTGTACGAACATCGCCTGATTGATGACATGGTTGCCAGCGCTTTAAAGTGGAATGGCAACTTTGTATGGGCCTGTAAGAACTATGACGGAGACGTACAAAGCGACTCTCTTGCCCAGGGCTTTGGTTCATTGGGCCTGATGACTTCCGTGCTGGTGACCCCTGACGGGAAAACGCTGGAAGCGGAAGCCGCACACGGAACCGTCACCCGCCATTTCCGGGCTCATCAGCAGGGAAAACCAACTTCCACCAACCCGATTGCCTCCATCTTCGCCTGGACCAGAGGACTGGCTTTCCGGGGCAAACTCGATAATAATCAAAAACTTATTGATTTCTGCCACGCATTGGAAGAAGTGTGTATCGAAACGGTTGAGTCGGGCAAAATGACAAAAGACCTTGCTATTTGCATACACGGCAATAATGTAAAACTGGGAGAGCACTATCTGAATACAGAAGACTTCCTGGAAGCGCTGAATAGCAATCTTTCAAAAAAGTTGAAATAACGGTCTACCCTATCGAGCAGATAGCGATGGGTAATAAATATACCTATCGCTATTTTTTTGTCTGTAAATAACTCAAAAATCTTACCTTCGCGGTTGTTCTATCTCACCAATACACTTCAGGCTTAACTACCTGTGAAAGGTAATTTTACACCAATATTGAATGATATTTTTTATTTACATCACAACGTATGGCTGATTTATTTGAGCGATTAACAAGGAACTACGGCCCTTTGGGACAACACCGTACCCGCGCACATGGATACTTTACATTCCCTAAACTGGAAGGAGAGATTAATAGCCGGATGAACTTCCGCGGTAAGGAAATGATTGTATGGAGCCTCAACAACTACCTGGGCTTGGCTAATCACCCTGAAGTAAGGAAGACGGATGCGGATGCTGCGGCGGCATACGGGTTGGCGCTTCCGATGGGCGCCCGTATGATGAGTGGCAACACCAACTATCATGAACAATTAGAAAAAGAACTGGCTGCGTTTGAGCAAAAAGAAGACGCCATCCTGTTGAACTACGGCTACCAGGGGATGTTCAGCATCATTGATGTACTGGTAAGTCGTCATGATGTAATTGTTTACGATGCCGAGAGCCATGCCTGTATTATTGACGGAGTACGGCTGCACGCCGGTCAAAGATTTGTTTTTAAACACAATGATATAGCCGACCTGGAAAAACAACTCCACCGGGCAGAATCCTTAATTCAGAAACAACCTGAAGGAGGTATTTTGGTCATTTCTGAAGGAGTATTCGGGATGGCAGGCGACCAGGG
>JACFNM010000650.1 GCA_019454915.1 Chitinophagaceae bacterium | reverse complement strand
GCTACTGCAAAATCCCGGTTAAACCCATTTTTTGCAGTAAACTGCAAAACGACGATATTCGAGATAACAGGGATCGGGATGGAAATGATAGGGTACGGATGGGCAGCGACAGGCTATTGAAACAGTGCCCGCAGGGCATTATACCGTTTTGACGTTATCCGCATGCCGGACAGGCTTTCTTTAAACGAATGCAGCCGATGAATATCCGTCCCCACGAGGTCGTACATCCCCTGATCGAGTAAGTATTCTGCATTCTTTTGTACGCGCCCCCCGTATTGTCCCGCTAATGACAGCAGATTCAACTGCAACAGACAGTCTTTTTCCTTCAGCCGGTGGTACACCGGCCTGCCCATATAGGCATACCGCTCGGGATGAGCAATCACCGGAGTAAACCCGGCAAGGGTTATCTGAAACAATAAATCATATAAATGATTGGGCGGCGCCCAGAAAGAAGTCTCCACCAGCACCCAATCGTCTTTCAGCACCCGCAGCCCCTCCCGCATCCGCTCTTCAAATCCGGAATCCAGCATGTACTCACCGGCCAGCACTAACTGCATCCCGCCGGTATAACCGGCCAGCAACTGTTCATATACCTCCTCCCGCCTGCCTGCCGCTAATTTGATATCATTCATCTCGTGCGGGGTGAACACGATGGTGCTCACTCCCAACTGTTCAAAAAATGCCAGCGCAGCAAAAGCCTCCTCCATCGTTGCCATGCCATCATCTACGCCCGGCAGGATATGGTTGTGATAATCCGTAAAGCCGGAAAAGAAAATGCTTTCGGTTAGTTTGATTTTTTGGGTTAGAAAATTCATTGAATAATAGATGATTGTCTAAATTAGTGAATTCCTGAAACCGGGGGATGCAGAAGCGATAAAACTATAAATCAATTTTATCATGGCTAACCATACACTACCGTTAAATGATGACGGCCTTTATCACATCTACAACAGGGCTGTCGGCAATGAAAAACTATTTAGAAACAAAAGATACTACCGGCAATTTATGACCAGGCTGGAAACACATTTGTCTCCGCTTGTGGACATCTGGAGTTACTGCCTGTTGCCCAACCACTTTCACCTCCTGGTGGAGATTAAACCGGAAAGCACCGGAGCAGCTATTTCAAAAGGAATCAGTGATTGTTGCAATAGCTATACAAAATGGCTGAATATACTCAACGGCAGAAAAGGGTCTTTGTTTATGCGTCCATTTAAGAGAGATAAAATCAAAGATGGGCGTCACCTGGCGACTATTATAGCGTATATCCACAGAAATCCCATTCATCATAATTATGTATCGGATTTAAATGCCTGGGAATTTTGTTCATATAAAAAAATACTGGCCGGCGAGCCCGGGACAGCATTTGAAAAAGTAATTGAATTCCTCGGGGGTAAAGATGCTTATGTTGAGTTTCATAACC
>JACFNM010000102.1 GCA_019454915.1 Chitinophagaceae bacterium | reverse complement strand
TATGGGATCATACTATTATAATAGGACCGATCTATTAAATCTATTTCAAGATGACGGTAATTGATGCGGAAAAGTGGCTGAGATATTTGGATGTGTTGAGTGAAGACCGAAGATTGAATGTGTGGCATTTAGCTTTACTTACCGCTCTTGTTCGACTTGCCTATTTGCAGAAGGGCAGGGGAACTATACGAATAAGTCGCAGTATACTTATGGAGTTGTCACACATTCACACTTTGCCTACTTTTCACAAGTATTTCAAGCAGCTACAGGATATGGGTTTTATAAAATACACACCGTCTTATCATCCGGGAGTTCGCAGTACGGTAGAGTTTTTAATCCCCTGAAGAGTAGAATTCAGGGGATTGTTCATGCAATTATGGTAGCATTTTTTTTAATTTGATTATGTTATTGCTAAGCTCATTAAGAATATTCTCGCCTGATAATAGACCCTTTTTATTTGTATTTATGTTCTTTAATAAAATAAATTTCTGTTCCAATCGCTCAAGAATTAGACCGGGGTTATCTTCAGGAGACGCGCTACTATTGGTTTTTCCGGAATCCAGTTTTTTACGCAATAGGTTCATTTCTCTATTGACTGTTTCCTGTTCTGTTATTGCGTATTCTTCCGTTTGTTTTACAGAATAGTGCCCCAGCATTTCTTTGACTACATGAATAGGTACGCCATTGTTTAGGGTAACGGTACTTGCAAAAGTGCGCCTGGCCTTGTGAGTGTTGAGTTCGCTGGTGATGCCACAGAGGGCGGCAATTTCTTTAAGATACTCATTCATCTTTTGATTTGACTTTACGGGCAATACCGAGTTACGAGAGATGCAAATTGGGTGGCGTTTGTATTTTTCCATTATTTTCAAGGCTTTAGGTAGGAGTGGTATATTGGTGCTCGATTTCGATTTTTGACGACTGGAGATGATCCATAATCCCCCATCGTTCCCTTTTTTAATATCTGTCCTCTTTAATTGAAAGGCGTCGATATAAGCAAGTCCTGTATAACATTGAAAAATGAAAATGTCTCGTACGACAGACAGCCGATCCGTTGAAAACTTCTTTTCTTCTATTGCCCGAAGTTCCTCTTTGGTTAAAGGTCTTTTATTAGGTTTTGTCCATTTACTTTTAAAAAGTTTAAACGGATCAGAAAGAATCATTTCTTTGGCGATTGCACGTAATACGATTTTTTTGAAATTAGCGATATATTTCAAAGTGGTGTTGTTGCTGCAGTTTTTTATCGTTTTGAGATAAAACTCATAATCTTTGACAAATTCGAAATTCAGTTCGCGGAACTCAATATCGTTTCGATTGTATTTGTATTTGATAAATTCTTTTACATGAGAACGGGCTTTAACAAACCTTTCATGAGTACCTAAAGCATATTCTCCTTTAGGGATCAAAGCCCATATTTCGTCGTTGTGTGCCTGGAATTCTTCTAAGACTTTTGCTTTTGAGGTGGTTTTACCCAGTACAAAATCTATAATTTTCTGCGCAGTAATAGTGGATCCATCGTTTATTAACTCGGTCTTGTATTGGTTAATCTTGGTCTCCAATGAATCCAGGAAAAAATTAAGGGTTCGGGAGTCTTCTTTTGACCCAATGGCCCTTTCTGTTTTTTGATTCCAGCGATTAATATCCCATTTTCTTTTCGTTGACGTTTCTTTGGATGCCCCGTCAACGGTTACTCTGAGATAGATGTACCTGAATTTGCATTTGTTTTTGGGGCTTTTTAAGAAGAAGGTTTGCCCGGCACTTTGCTCTAACATAATCTAACTGTTTTAAACGTTATTAAATGTCGAACTAAAGTGCTTTCGAGTCAAGTCGTTAAGTAGGTTTACATCTTGATATGCAATGAATTAAAGGTAATTTTGTGGCACTTTTTTTAAAAATGAAAAGTGCCACGAATTTGCCACAGAAATTATGAGTGTTTTTGAAAATTTTGGCAATCCTCAAAAATGCAAAAAGTCTGTAATCCATTGAAAATTACAGACTTTCCGTTTTTTTTAGCGATTTTGAAAAGTTTAAAATTCCTTTTCAGCGGAGAGACAGGGATTCGAACCCTGGGTACAGTTGCCCGTACAACGGTTTTCGAGACCGTCCCATTCAACCACTCTGGCATCTCTCCAATGAAATGTCGGGCAAAAGTATTTAATTCCCGTTAAAGATGGCTATTCTTTCCCTGCAACCTCCAGTTTATTGTCTCTGAATACAATAAATGTTCCGTCTCCCTTTTTGAGGTCCACATTCTGAAGCTGGTACTGTTTATCAGGGAATGCTGTCTCTGAAAATTCAATATTGACCTTGTCCTCTTTGACGTTCAGTTGTGAATAGATGAACATCGCAATATCCTGACGTAATCCCCTCGGAGAAAATTCCTTCTCGTAGATCAGGGACTGATCCTTTGCCGAAGTGATTTTTAAGGCAACCGGACTCCGTTTTTTCACCACAGGAACTTTGGCCTGCATGTGAGCCGCACCTGATTTCGCCTGTTCGTATTCCATAGGCGTGGAAATGTATTTGAAATTGACAAAAAGCGTTTTTTCCGTCGGGCTGAAGAATTGTACCGTGGTACTGCTCAGCGGAATCATCAGGGCAAAAAATGCAGCTAAGATCAACACCCCAAACACTGGTTTGGCCTTCTGAAAGTCGGCAACATGCAATTCACCACCGGGCTTGGCTGTCTCCTGGGGCTTCATCGCCGAGAAATCCGATAACTTTTCTTTGCTGTACTGACTCAGTGTGAACAATTTAACATTGGAGGCATTGAATTTCTTAGAGAATAATGGCGCCCGTTTTCTCAGGAACCGGTTTAGTGCCCAGGTTTTTCCCAGGCGGTAATAGCAGTCTTCACAACTCAACAATGCTACTTTATGGCTGTTGTTTTCTAATATTTCCTGAACGTCCTTGGGCATCACGCTGCCGATACAGGGCACCCGGTAGTGGTTCATGCTCAGTGGTTCCGGAAGAGCGGGTTCCGGAAAGTAGCTGCAACTGAACAAAGTAAGATCTTTTTTGGCTTCTGCCTGCAGGGCGAGGTCCGGATAGAACGGATGGCTGATGGCGTGTTCATCACAAGACCCTATACAAATGGCGCAACCAACACATTTATCAGGCGATAAAATGGCTTTTCGCTTCCCGTCTTTCATAAGCATGTCAATGGCTTCGTAGGGGCAGTCATAAGAACAGAGATTGCATGCATCACATTTGTCGAGGTCAATATAAACAGGAGGATTATTTTTTCTCCTGATGAGATAGGGAATAATACAAAGGATGACCCCGGAGCCAATCAAAATCATCCAGTTTTGATTGACTGTAAATAACTTCATCAGGTAGTAGCCGAAATAATAGTACCAGTCGAATGTGGTTTGTACGGGTAAGTTAGAAACGCCGGCCGGCGGATCGCTCTTCACGGGAAAAAGCAGCGAAACAATACCCAGCGCTATCATCACGTATATCATCAGCTTCTTGGGCGGGATGATTTTCGGTTTGGATATACGCAGTATATGAATCCAGATAATAATGACGGTGATTAGCGAGAATACAATATGTCCGAATAGGGCTACTTTAAAAAAGCCGCCAACCGTGGAGAGGTCGTTCATCAAAAAGGCTCCGGCAATAGAGGGGTCGAAGATGGGCATGGTGGAAAACAGTTTGGCTGTGAGATAGCCGGTCAGTTTTGCCTTTTGGTCCCATACCAGTATGTACCCGGTTACCCCGATAATCACCACTATCAGGAAAGAGATAATTCCGCTGATCCAGGAGATGAGCCGCTTGAATTTGGAGGTTATTAAAGTATGCAAAAGATGCATCAGGATAAAAATGACCAGCAGGTCGGATGAATACCGGTGAATGGTGCGCATCCATCCGTTAAAAATATTGCCGGACATGGCTTCAACAGAGTCCCAGGCATGGCGGGGATTGATATTGTAAAAGATGAAAATATAGATACCCGAAATGCAGGCTACTACGAAAAGAAATACGGCGATGCTACCAAGATGGTAGAGCGGGTTCAATTCTGTGGAATAGACCCTGCTAAAATAGGAAGAGAATTTTTGATATAATTGATGTCCGCGGGACCGTTCTTCTATGACCCCGGATGTATTCATCTGCTTATCCATGGTGATGCTTTGTAATGATAAAGGATTTTATAAACAGGGTGCTCACGAGGGTGATCATCAATAAACCCGCTGTGGTGGATATAATGAAACGCCAGTCCATCTTATAGGTTTTCAGCACCGGATCATATCCGAAACAGCGGAGATAGAAGCCTTTGAACAAGCCGGGTCTGGTTTTTTCGGCCATGGCTTCCATTACGGCTAACTTAATATCTTTCTTTGACGGGTTGACGCCATAGATGTATCTGGATATTTTACCCGAAGGGGTTAGTATGATAAGGATTGAGGGATGACTGAATTCTTTCGTGGACGGGTTATAGTCGAACTCATAGCCGATCGATGACAGGAGTCTTTCTATGTCCCCGCCTTTTGCCGAAATGGTCTTCCAGCTTTTACCATCCATATTCCAGCGGTTTTCGTAAGTCGCCAGGTTCAGGCGACGATCGCTGCTGTCGAAGGAAAAGCTGACCATATTAAAATCTTTCCCAAGGGTGCCCAGCTCATTAATAGCCTGCTGAAGCCCGTTACTGATAACGGTACACAGGGAATGGCATCGTGTATAGACGGGAGAAATGATGAGTGGCTTCTGTTCTAATAATGAGTAAAGTTCGTAATGGTTATCCTTAGCGTCAAATACTTCTATATTAGCGGCCTGTTGTGCAAGAAATTTCTTTTCATCAGGGAGATTAAAGCTACTTAATAGTATCCAGGTTGGCAATATCCATAAATACAATTTCTTCATTTCATACAGTTTAAAAAAATACCGGAGAATTTCTCCTCCGGTATTTCATCGAAGGGTTCGTTGCTCTTAGCAGTTAAGAGCGGTTAGTTTACATTCCATGTTGCTGCCAGCCACTTCCAGTTCAGGAAGAAGAGCGCCATAAACACAAGCAGGAATATAAAGGTGAGCACCAGGGTTCCCGGCGCTTCGAATCCTTTGTGCGCCTTAGCCGGCGGGGCTAAGGGTGAGATGGACAATTGCATATCTTGCGGGCCGTTCACCCTGGGTCCCCAGAATACGGAGATAACTACGATAAAAATCCAAATCAACGTAGCAATGAATGCCAGCGAACCCCCCAGCATCATCAATGCCCAGAAAAAGTCAACGGCAGGATTGAAATTGTAGGTGAATGGTCCGCCGGAGAAGGTAGAATCCCAATGGCGGCGTGGTACGCCCAACTGACCCAGCACGATCATAGAAATGGACAAGAGCGCTATGCCGATGAAAAATAACCAGGGTTGCCACTTCGCCCATTTAAAGCCCACAATCTTTCTTCTGAAAATGAGGGGAATCAGGTAATAGGTGATGCCCATGAAGGTGAGCGTGGTACCGATGACCACGGTTCCTTTAAAATGTCCGGGAATGGCTATCGTATTGTGTACGATAATATTGGTTTGCTCCATCCCAAAAATAACACCGGTGGTTCCACCTATAAATCCAAAACCTATTATAGCCAGGATGATTGCCGAGAAGGCTGGGTTACCCCATGGCGCTTTAGACAGCCATTGGAACAATCCTTTATTATAACCCCATCTGCGCTGTGCGGATTCAAATGAAGAAGGCACGGCAAATGCGTGTATCATAGAAGCCAATACCGCTAAGTACATAGCATAGCTGGTATTCCATACCTTCCAGGCGCTGCTCACGCCGGGGTCGGTAAGTAAGTGGTGAGCGGAGGCAAGGCAAATAAAGAGAATATAAAGTACAAATGCAGAGCGGGAAACGCGCTCATTAATGGAAGTGCCGCCAACCGCTAAAAAGGATGTCATGTACCAGATGGACACCATGGCCGCAACGTTAATCTGCTGGGATGAATGACCCAACCCCCACCAAATCAATTTATACATGGCCGGGTCTATATTCTGAATCAGCCCCAATGACCATAAGAACGTAGGTACGTAAATGAGCGCCCCGGATGCCAGGGTGATAACGGCAATAATAGCGGCGGTCATTAAACCATAAGTGAACAGCGGCATTGTTTCTCCGTACGCCTTCTCCCTTCTTGCTATCATCAGGTTACCGAAAAACAAGGCAACAGCGACCAGTGCACCGACCGCAAAGAGAATGATTCCTAAATAATATAAAGGATGCGCTTTTAACGGAGTATAGGAAGTGAGCATCACGTCCGCTTTCCCCATCAGTATGATAATGTTGGACAGAACCAGACCTGCTACCATTAAACCGAAAGCAATCCATCCCCAACGGGGTGAACAAAACCGGGTGTTGAGAATTACGGTGGACCCGAAATACAATCCCGCTATTTCAAAAAATATAATCCAGAAGATCAGTGCATTCAGCCCGTGAAAGGTAACCAGGCGATAATACCATTCGGCCCCTAATAAATGCACGGGCTGATAACGGGTGAAGACCAATAATATGGCCGCGGTTACCGCCAGTAACAAAGAGATAACGGCAAATACTGCGTTGTAACGTATGAGCTTTTCTGATTGTAGATCTACTTTAAATCCTGTTATATCGCAAGTACGAAACATAAGGTTTGGTTTTAGGGATTAGTTGTTTAATGTCTTGATAAACGCGATCAATTGATCTATTTCCTCATCCGTAACCGGAAAGACCGGCATGGGAGTATTTTCAAACCCTACGGTTATTTTTTGCTGAGGATTTTTTATAGATTCTCTTATATAATCTTCATCTACTTTTACACTGGTCCTCTTCCCGTTTTCGATTACTTCTTCTTCCTTGCCGAACAACCCGTTCCATGCCGGGGCTATCTGACTGGTGCCGTCCGTTTTGTGACAGGCGCCGCAACCTTTTAAGGTGTACACCTGTTCGCCCAACTTGGACATGTCTGCTTCGGACAGTGGCTCATTTGTTTTTTCGGGTAGCGGGTCAGGTGCCTTCTTGAAGTTTTCATAGCCATACAACTTGAGATCTTCTTCCTGCTCTATCACTACTATCTTTCCTATCATAGTATGGTGCCCTATACCGCAAAATTCATTACATACTACTTTGTATTCTCCGGTTTCAGTGGGCTTAAATTCCAGCACATAATCATAATCCGGATAAACCTGGAAGTTCATATTTACGGGTTGGATGGACAATCCATGCACCACATCTTTAGAGGAAATATGGAATTTATAAGCCTGATCTTTTTGCAGGATCAGCGCAGGACTCCATCTCCACATTTCGGCCACTAAAAACACATCGCTGTTGGGCTGAGGTCTCACCACGGGAATGCCATTGTCTGTCCCAATCATGTTTTGTTTTGTATAGGCTTCGCCTAATTTTGCAAATTCTGCGGTGCTGGTACGATAAGTGGTGCTGGATGGGTTTTGCTTCCCGTACACGTGCCACATGATCATCCAGATAAACATGGCAATACAAAGGATGAGCGCAATGACCATCCACATTTTTTCGTCTTTAGATACTTTTTTATCATACCATCCTTCTGCCGGACTAAATAAACTCATACGTAGGATTTTTGGGGTAAGGAATTTATTTTAAAAGTGATTGCTTGATTTCCTCCGGTATTGCCGGTAGATTGGAGAGCTCCATTACCCCCCAAAGGAGATAAAAAATGGCGTAAATGGTTACGCCAAGAAACATTAATAGCATGAAGTCATCCATAATCATTCTGGAGAATGGAACCCTTTCTTTTTCGGCTGGTTGATTATTTTCCATATTGAAGACTTTTTAACAAGAATGAACAACTGTTTATTTTGATAAAACTAATGGGGAAACAGTCGCCGGAAGGGAAAGGAGGGAGATTAATGTCTCAAAAAATATGTTTTCGTACTTTTTTAATAAGATTTATTTTATATCCCCGGTTTACTATAAAAGGATCAAAAAAGCACCCCCCGGCGCGGGTAATCAGGATGGCGTTATGGCGGGCCGGGAAGATGCAGTGGAGGCGATATATCACATTTGGATGCAGGACAGTTTTTTTGGGAAATAGTTCCGTCTCCGGAACCGGAACGAATTAAAGTAAAAAATCATAAATGGACTGTCAGCCGGGAAGCTATTGGCGGATACAAAATATTGGGTAATTAATATGGTGGGATATTCTCCGCTATGCCGCGAAGCGCGTTGGTGTTAATATAATTAAATCGCTTGGCAGCACATTTGATCAGTCCTTCCTTTTCAAAGTCTTTGAGGGTTTTTGACACCTGCTCTTTGGTAGTACCGGCTAAATCTGCCATGTCCTGCCTGCACAGACTGATACGGAAGCTTTGTTTGTTCTCTTTGTACTGGTAGGCATCTGCTATTATCAAAATAGATTCTGCCACTCTTTCGCGTACCGATTTATGGGCCAGATGCACCGCTTTTTTCTCTGCCACTTCCAGTTCGTCCAGGAACAGGTTCAGTATCTGTTGTTTGAGGGAGTCGCTCTTACACTTGATTTCAGTGAACAGGTCAATAGGGATGTAGCAGTAAGACACGTCTGATAAAGCCGTTGCTGAACAGGGATGAAGGGCATGTCTGGAATTAGCCCGGTGTCCAAAAATCGCCCCCTTTCCGGCAAGACGAAGGATTAGCGGACGCCCCTGCCTGCCATTTAATTCCACCTTCAGAAAACCTTTTTTGATGAAGCACACGCCCCTAATGGGGTCACCTTCCGAAAACAGTCTTTCGCCTTTGCGTAATTGCTTGGAAATCTTATAGGTGCTGATAGCGGTAAGAGTATCTCTGTCACAGTCATCCAGAATGGAGCAGGTTCTGACGTTACACGTTATGCAATCATGTCTGGTAATCGCCATATTTAATTTCTACTGTTTAATCGGGCTACTTTTTTTACAACTGTGGTACTAATGTACAGACCGACAGTTCTGAGATTTATGATCTTTATTAGGTGAAAAGCTGATTTTGATTTTGATAATAAGAAAGCATGTGTCTATTTATCAACAATGCTGACAACTGGTCGCAAAACAATTAACAGCGTGTAATTGTTTGGAAAACAGCCGGGTTAGAAGATTGAGAGATTTTATAGTCGTAAGAAGATTCTTTTTCAGTTGACTTGTTTTGTTAGTATCTGTTATCGCTATATAAGCCAAAAAGGATGGTCTTTTCTCACAAAGTTGCGAGTCCGGGCTTTGCAGGTAACGGATAAATATTCGGTTTTTATGCATAATTATCGTTTGAATGTTGCTGAAAACGTGAATAATTATTTAACCGGATAGCGCATTCGGCTCTAATCGGAATAAATTATAATTTGAGCCGTTTTTTGTCTAAATTTATTAATAAAAATGCAAACCATATTAGGCGCTGGGGGAGCTATTGGTGCTCAACTTGCAAAGGAACTTTTACAGTTTGATTCTGCTATCAGATTGGTCAGCCGCCATCCCAAAAAAGTGAATGAAACAGACGAACTGATGCCGGGTGATCTGACTGATAAATCTTTTGTTGAAAAGGCAGTAGAGGGCTCTTTCATAGCCTACCTCACGGTTGGTTTGGAGTATAAGACGAAGGCCTGGAAAGAGAAATGGCCCGTTATCATGCAAAACGTGATAGAAGCCTGTAAGAAGCATCAGACCAAACTGGTTTTCTTTGATAATGCCTATATGTACGATCAGGATTATTTACATAACCTCACCGAAGAGACGGCAGTTCGTCCGGTCAGTAAAAAGGGCAAGGTTAGAGCCGAGATAGTGGCAAACCTGACGGCGGAAATGAAGTCTGGCAATGTCCAGGCGATGATTGTCAGGGCATCTGATTTTTATGGTCCTAATACCCGGAATAGTGTGATGCTTGAAACGGTTTATCATAAGATGAAGCAGGAAAAGTCCGCAATATGGCTGGGAAATCCGGCAAAAATTCATAGCATGACTTACGTTCCTGATGCTGCCAAAGCAACCGCGTTGCTGGGTAATACTCCCGACGCCTATCAACAGATCTGGCACCTGCCGACAGAACAGGAAAAAATAACGGGTAAGCAATGGATTGAATTGTTTGCCAAAGAAATGAACAGTCCGGTAAAGTATAAACCCATTTCAGGTACGTTGGTCCGGTTGATTGGCTTATTTGTTCCTTTATTCAGAGAATTAAGTGAAATGATGTACCAGAATGAAAATGACTATTTTTTCAATTGTGATAAGTTTAGAAAGCGATTTCCTGAATTTAAAATTACCGGGCCGGAAGAAGGAGTGAGAGAGGTGGTAAAGGCCGGATAGACCTTCCTCTGCTCTCTGTTGTTCCCCAACTTAGGAATCGCCTGATTATACCAACGAAATTTGTTTTTGGAGCGAGTACAATGCTGTCAAACCGGTATGTTATTCCTGACGGCTTTCGGATATTTGTTACACCAGCATGTAATATTGGCTGACGCAAGGCAACGGCTATGGCATGGTAAACTGATAAACCAGTATGTATAGGGACAGGAAGGGTAATGCTGACTTTTGTCAGTAACTCAGCCAACTTATTCACATCCATCTCATTCACAATTTTATTTCTGTAAACGCTCTTCCGCCGCACGGTTCGTCTCCTGTAGCAACAAGATTATGGCTACTGCTGCACGCTTCATCGTGTAATTTGAAATAGAAGGTGATAATAAATATTAGATATATTCTAATAATTTATGTAATCTGTAAATAATTGTCTAATATCTATGTAATATCTATTGATAATAAATAAAAATGTTACAAAAAAATGTAGAATATTTAAAATTGTACATTAATTTCGCCTTATAAAATAAAAGAACCTGTTTATTAGATAATGTATTAATAAAACGCTTATCTAATAGATAATGTTTAAAATTTAAAACAAGATATTAAAATGTATTCAATTTTGAAAACACGTGCAAAGGAGAGAAAAATCAAATTGTACAATTCAGTACCTTTCCTTTTTTTAACTGTATTGGCTGTAGCCGGGGGGCTGATTAGTCCCGGCATATTAAAGTCTCGTGCGAATTATGTGAATGCCGACATTGCCTGGTTGATTGTTTCCAGTTGTCTTGTTTTTCTGATGACACCCGGACTATCATTTTTTTATGGTGGAATGGTAAATCGTAAAAACGTAATATCTACCATCCTTCAGAGTTTTATTGCTACCGGTTTGGTTGGATTATTGTGGGTGGTGTTTGGTTTTAGCCTTGCATTTGGAAAATCTTTTCATGGACTCATCGGAGACCCTACTCAGTTTTTCTTCTTCAGAAATGTTATAGGCGGAGAGCCCTGGCCGACAGCGCCTACCATCCCCTTGTTATTGTTTGCTCTTTTTCAAATGAAATTTGCGGTTATCTCTCCGGCCATCGTTGTAGGGGCTGTTGCCGAAAAGGTTCAGTTTAAAGCATTCCTTCTTTTTATGGTACTTTTTACCATATTTATCTATGCGCCTATTGCTCATTGGACGTGGAACCCGGAGGGATTTTTGTTTCAATTTGGGGTATTGGATTTTGCCGGAGGCACTGTTGTGCATATTTCATCAGGTTGTGCTGCGTTGGCCGGCGCTTTGTTTCTAAGGCGGCGCAGGGGTATTGGGAGCTGCATCATGCGACCGGCTAATATTCCTTTTGTAGTATTGGGTACCAGCCTGCTTTGGTTTGGTTGGTTTGGATTTAATGCCGGGTCAGCTTTCGCTGCTGACAGTCTTGCAGTTATTGCCTTTACCACCACCATAACGGCCACTTCAGCCGCGGGTCTGACCTGGATTTTTTTAGATGGAGTCCGGGGGAAAAAGCCTTCAGCTATGGGCTTTTGCATTGGCGCCATTGTGGGTATGGTGGCCATAACACCCGCTGCCGGTTTTGTAGATGTACCTCAAAGCCTTTGCATAGGATTCATTGCTGCATTCGTTTCAAATATTTTTATAAACAGCCGGATTAAGCATAAACTGAATGATACTTTAGACGTGTTTGCCTGTCATGGATTGGGAGGCATTATTGGTATGTTACTGACCGGTGTGTTTGCCACCACACTGATAAACGATGCCGGCGCAGACGGCTGGCTATATGGTAACCCGTCACTTTTTCTTCGCCAGGCATTAGCCATGTTGTTAGTGGTGGCATATAGTTTCGTTGCGGGATGGGGAATTTTCAAATTGGTGGATTTAATTTATCCGTTAAGTGTGAGTGATGAGGAAGAAAGGGTAGGGTTGGATATCAGCCAGCACGATGAGAAATACGCGGAGGTGGTATAAGATTTATTTTTCGACCATCCGGCAGTAAGTGAGGCAGTTGATTAGTGGTGTGTTTTTTTGAATATCGCAAGATTGATGGAGGAAAATGAAGTGTTGTTCAGGCTGAAGGGAATGGAGTACGTAGAGAAGACCGCGGGTGAAATCGGTGAGATTTCTCTTTCGGGAAATGATGGAATGGGGAATCACTTGAAAGATATTTTCAGTACAAAG
>JACFNM010000101.1:11547-12421 GCA_019454915.1 Chitinophagaceae bacterium | reverse complement strand
CCTTCTATTTCTACAGAATCGGTAAGTTGCGCTTTGAGAGCAAGAGAAAGCAACAGACCTGTGCAGAGTATCAGATAACGCATTTCACGAGTTTTAAAAGACGTAGTATAAAATTAGTATCTAAAGGGCTAAAGAGAACACTTAGTCGGGATTATTATTTTGATACCGGAGGTGGTGAAAGAAACTAATACTTATCAGAAGAGAGAAGGACGTTTCTGGAAGATCATCACTATGTACCAGGCGCTTCCGTCATAGAGAATGTTGCAATTTCGGACAGGGTGCGTTCAGAAGATCGCTAATCTGTTGTAAGACTGATAGGTTTAAGGAGACGAATTTCTATGATTGATAATCTCAGGCTTTGCATCTGTTGATGAAACCAGGCTCTACGGGCTGGTGTCTCAACCCGCCTGCGAAAATTTGAAATGCGCCCTTCTCGTTTCCGTGAAAATGCTTACTTTGCAAAGCCTTAAGCCGGCTGTGAAGAAGGTTGAGATAGTAGCGGTTGTCCGATAAATAGTCATGATATTATCTGATGTATTTTATAGCATAAATAATCCCCAAAAAAATGAAGGTTAAAACTAAACGCAATTATTTACAGCATTTACTGAAAATTGCTGTATTAGTGCTGGTTATCACATCCTGTAATAATCAGAGCAGCACCGAAAGCGAAACCGCAACTGTCCAGGCGGGAGATAATGACCCGGAATGGATTTACCTGTTTGATGGTACCAGTCTTGACGGATGGCGTGGATACAATATGGATTCCCTTCCGCCGGGCTGGACGATAAAAGACAGCACGCTGACTTTTGATACTGAGTTGGGATTGGAACAGAATTATAAAGGGGGCAAGGATATTCTTTACGGAGCTCAGGAA
>JACFNM010000101.1:0-11537 GCA_019454915.1 Chitinophagaceae bacterium | reverse complement strand
TTGAACTGTATCTTGAATGGAAGTTGCCAAAAGGAGGCAATAGCGGAATCTTTTATCATGTAAAAGAAGGATACGATGGACCTCCTTCAGTAGCCCCGGAATATCAGTTGATTGACGACGAAAACTATGCGAGCATCCATGATCTGACGGCATATAATACCAGCCTCGGCTATAAAGATCATCCGGAAGAGTTGAAGCCTTTGCAACAGACGGGAGCAGACTACGCCATGCATCCGCCGGACCCTGATAAAATCCTGCATCCGGTAGGAGAGTGGAATAGTTCGAAAATAGTATTCACTCCTGAAAGGGTGGAACATTGGCTCAACGGGAAAATGATTGTATCCTTTGTTCCCTGGGACGAAGCCTGGTATGAAAAGAAGAACTCCGATAAGTGGAAAAACAGCCCCGATTACGGAAAATTCAAGACGGGTTATATTGCTTTACAGGACCACTCAAGCCCGATCTGGTTCAGAAACATAAAAATAAAAAAACGATAAGCATCAGATCATGAACAAAAGACAATTTATCAAAAACAGCGTCGCAGGCGCATTGGGAATCATGTTTGTGCCTTCTTTTTTAAAAGCAAAAGGGGGCGCTCCGAATGGAAAACTGAGGACGGCTCATATCGGTGTAGCGAATATGGGAATGGCGGATCTGAAAGCCATCTCATCCCATCCTGCAGTGGAGGTGACGGCACTTTGCGATGTGGACGCTATTAATCTCTCTGTTGCGCACAAAATGCATCCAAAAGCAAGAATATTTTTTGACTATAGGGATATGTTGCGGGAAATGGCGAATGAGATTGATGCTGTAATTGTTTCCACGCCTGATCATACACATGCTCCTGCATCGTTGATGGCGATGAGGATGAATAAACCTGTGTATTGTCAAAAACCATTGACCCACTATGTAGCTGAATCCAGGGCGATGAAGAAACTGGCTGCTGAAAAAGGACTGGTCACCCAAATGGGTATTCAGGTACATTCTTTCTATGATTATAAACTGGCGACCCTTTTGATTCAGTCAGGTATCATCGGGAAAGTACACACCGTACATGCCTGGTCACCCAAAAACTGGGGTTACGACGGGCCATTGCCTGAGGGAGAAGATCCGATTCCGGAACAGTTAGATTGGAACCTTTGGTTAGGCACTTCAAAAAAACGACCCTATAAAAAGAATATGTACCATCCCGGTAACTGGAGAAAACTTATGGATTACGGATGTGGTACGCTGGGTGATATGGGTGTACATATTTTTGACACTCCATATAATGCACTTGCGCTGGATGTTCCGTTGACGGTCATGACCGAATGCAGACCTTCTAACGGATTTGGTTTTCCGGAGCACAACATTGTTACCTATGAATTTCCGGGTACGCAATACACAGCCAAATCTTTAAAATGGATTTGGTACGATGGCCCGGGCGCGCCGCGCATGTCTGATGATTTGATATTACCCGGAATGGACGTAACAAAAGATAAAAAGAGCGGGATAGCAAATGCGAAAGATAAAATTTCTTTAGACGCTGGCGTATCGGCCGAAAATGAATTGCCGGAACAGGGAGCCATGTTTGTAGGTGAAAAGGGCAGATTATTATTACCTCACTTTATGCAACTCCCGAGAAAGATTGGTAAGAATGGCAAGTACGTAGATATTTCCAAAGAGATAGCCAGGATATCAGCAGAACATAACCTTGGCGAGCCTGTCCGTGATTACGATCTCGAAGGTCCTAAGCATTATCATCAATTTGTTGACGCCTGTTTGGGCAAGGGTACCACTACGGCTCCTTTTGAGTATGCAGCAAGACTGACCGAGACTATTTTATTGGGAACCATTGCGGGCCGCTTCCCGGGCGAGACTTTACACTGGGATGCAGAAAATGCGAGGTTTAAAGAAGAGAAGGCAAATCAATATTTAGCCGGCGACTACCGTGAGTTTTGATTGTAGGGATTGTTATAATAAAGAAGACTATATATTACCGGTTGGCGTTTGTCAACCGGTAATTATTTTTATGGCTACCTCTATCGCCGTAGCAGTGTCTTTGCTTGCTCCTGTAAGTTGATGTCTCATCGATTGTAAGAGAGGATATAGCTCTCCACAATGTGCGGGCTGAGTACAGAACTGTCCGGAGTGGCGAAGTAGTTAAAAGATAACACTGTGCTGTTCCTGGCTTCAGTTGTTGGTGAAAACCCCAAATTTATCCCACCGGACAGATAAAAAGTATTCAAATCAGATTCTTAGAAAATACGCTGTAAACGCTCTCACCCTGAGGTAGGTCTTCTCGCATTGATGTTTGTATAGCCGGACTCTCCTTTCTTCGCCGTCACGCCTTTCGTATAGTAGGGTTGAAACTATGAACAAAGTGAAAGTTTATTTTGAGTTAACTTTACACGAAACACATAGGTATGAGTTCCGCATTTGTAAGAGAAAGCGATGAGCAATGGCTGCACGAAGTGGCGCCGGGGCTGCCGGCTCTGGTGGTATATCTTACCAGGGAAAATAATGGTGTGCGTGTATATGAAAAGAGGAACTATGTCAGTGAAAAGACGGGCCGCGCGGTGCATGAGATGAGCAATGGTCTCAGCTACAGCAAAGACGATAACGGTCAATGGTATGTCGTTTAGCCGCCGGTGGTGAGGTAAGCGTCATAGTCTACTGTGGCGCTACTAATCAAAAGACCAGGTGGTACGTCTTAAGGCGAAGAGGGTATTCTTGTTAAATGTTCAACTGCCAGTAGAAGGAATTCAAAAGGAATAGCCTTTGCCCCACAACCGCGCTTTTCATCCAACTTCTCCTATTCCGGTAATAACAGTAAAGAATGATATGGGTATAGCTTCCAGTTCTCGTTTTACTCCGGATGCCGGTAACCTGGATCCCCGTATCGACAGAACAATGGGTAGAAGAGGTATCCCCTACCTGGATTGGGGAGTGCACCCGGGAAAAGACTGGATCCGCAACCAGGTGGATGCAGGTCCTTATCTTCCTATCAAGAACGTGTATCCGAAGAGTGAAGAAGGTATTGCCGGTGATAATGCATCCAACGAAACCTGGGCGCCAACCACTGCACTCAACTATAGCTTAATTCGTTTTGCTGATGTATTATTGTGGGCGGCTGAGGCTGAAGTGGAAGCCGGTACGCTGGAAAACGCAAGAGGTTATGTGAACCAGGTGCGGTAAAGAGCAGCGAATCCTGCGGATTTTGTGCAGAATGGCGGTAGCAATGCAGCTAACTACACCATTGGACTATACACAAATCCCTGGACTGACCAGGCGCAGGCGCGCAAAGCGGTGAAGTTTGAACGTAAGCTGGAATTTGCCATGGAAGGTCATCGTTTCTTCGATTTGGTAAGATGGGGTGATGCTGATGCGGTAATCAATGCGTATGCCGCTTATGAAGGAGCTATCACCAATGATATTCCGGGAGTTAGATTTACTCCAAATAAAAATGAGTATTTCCCGATACCCCAGGTTCAGATAGACATGTCATCGGGAACCCTGGTACAAAATCCGGGTTATCGCTAATCAAAGCCTATAATCATTTGATAGCAATGAACAGGGCAGCAGGTTAGTATTATAAACCTGCTGCCCCTGTTTTTGAAAATTGCGTCTACCCTTATCAGACGAAGAGCAACTTATTATTCCATATCGTTCAATCGGGATTGCGGGGTGAACGATATCTTATTTGAGAAGGCGTGTCAGTCAACTTCTACGATAAATTTGATCGTACTTCGTCCTGTAGTCTTCCCCGAAAAATTAATCCGGTGAATGGTGTCACCCCACTTATCCAGTACACCTTTGTTTTCCATAGCCGTGAGAGAGAGTTTTTCAATGTCCACCTGCATCAATGCAGGGTCGTACCTAACCACTATGTTTTTATCACCTCCTGTTTCGGTTTTGTAATGAATGACCACTTCCCCGTCTTTTTTCTTTGATACCGGATAGCAGGTCATCATGTGCTCGGTGAACCTGCCTTCTTTTGGCATAAATATCTTATTAATAATCTCAACGTTTTTTGTTCTATTGAGCCGTATGGTTCTTTGCCATTGCTGAATACCTGCTTTTGCCGGATAGGCCGTCGCTATATTCATGGAAATGGAACTGCTTTTCGGGCCTTTTTGGTAAGAAACATCGGATGCCCGGTATTTAAATCCCGGAGGCTGGGTGTGGCCATTAATCGTAGGCAGATTATGATAATCCGAGCAGTTGTACCAGATGTCATATCTCTTATCGCTGAAGGTTTTTTTAGTGTAGGTGCCTCTGCCAACATCAATGATAACCGGCAGCCCATCATAATAAACGATGTAACTGCCCACATCGTTGTGGTTATGACTTTCATCATTATTTCCTCCTTTGGCGGCGAGGAAGAAACCCTTATACGTTTTTTCCTTATCTCTCGCGATCATCACCTGGATTCCCGGAAGCCAAACGTCAGCCGGCAGGGGTAAGGATTGTTTGGCCTCGCGCAATTCACCCCGCATAAAAACTTCAAAAAAAATCCGGAAGAAATGGAAACTGCTCCATTCTTTACTTTGGTCGTCACGGTAAAAAGCCCCGAATTGCATCATGGAAGTGTCTCCTATATCTTTACCAAACCGGTAGATCATACCCGCAGCCATCTTCGGTTTTGGGTCAGCGTCGGCAAAGTCAATAAAATAATCTTTACTGATCTGCGCCCGGTAAATATACCGCGCCATGTTCTTCACCTTCTCGTCGGCAAACATATATTGAAACGCATTGTGTGAGGCAAGATTCAGCAGCGCAATATTATCGTATAGGGAAGCCGCGGCCGCTCCCCAATACCCCGGACCTTCATCACAGCCTCCATCTTCCGGGTAAGGATTCAGAAATTGATCCAATACCTGGAGAATTTTATACACCATATTCACGCGCTTCGTTTCATCTTTCTCTAACAATAATGCGGTGTTCAACCAGTTGGAACAAATCCAGGGATTCCAGTTATTAGGCGGCCTACCGTTAGCGTTGGCTTTCATCCAACCATGCGGTACAGTCATTAGGGGTGTGAATATCCGGTTGGTCACTTCATACGATATTCTTCTCCTTATTTGCGGAGAAACCTTGTCCAATTGTTTTCCCAAAAAATAATCTATCCATGCCAGATAGGTTGCCGTTTCTGCACTGAACAGATCAACAAAGGGTTTTGACACATCCATCAGCCCGGCGTTTTCCGGCGTACGGGGCAGATGGGCGGAGGCGCCCCAAAAAGACTCCTCGCAAATGGACCATATACCGTTGATGATGGGGTCTAAAAACCTCCCTTTATTCTCGTAGATTTCCGCCAATAACAGCGTGCCCAGCACATGTCTTTTCTCAAAGCTGATTTTTTCATACGCGGCTCTTTCCCCGGTTCGTTCAATTAAGAGTGAAGTGGTGGCTGGTATAGAAGGCCAGTTGTAGTTTATATAAGCCGATGCTTTTTTTACCAACAGTTTCATAGCAGACTTGTCTGCCCGGTTCCAGCCTTCTCTGTCAGAGATATGGGGAAAGGGAATCCATTCATTTTGGGGAATGATGATTGCTTTCAATTGCTCCAAACTATATTTACTGCCGAGTAAATTATTATCCTGGGAGCGTACAGATGAAAAGAGAAACAAAGAGGTGAAAAGGAGAAGATACTTATTCATGTGCCTGTAATGTTCATTAAACTTACTAATAAAATCCTGTATTAAATGATTCATCTAATGGAGGTTTTCAGGATATACGATGTCCCCTGGAAAATAAAGCGATCGATTAGATTAGTGAACGGCGCCGATCCGGAAGATGTGATTTATGGTATCCTGAAAGTAAAGGAACTCAAGCCCAATGGATCGGTTGACTTTGATTACAGAATTGGGAAAATTAATGCTCACTTAGCTGTAGTAAAATAATAGGTTGCCTGTTTATTTGCCAGGTCAGTATATTTTTTGGCCTGGCAATTTTTTTTTTTATACTTTTAATCTGAGTAGTCTTTTGAAGACTACATCTCTGTTATCTTAATCCATCGAGATAAGGCTTTATAAATTCAAAAATGATTGTCTATGTCCAAAAAGTTATTTAACTCCCGAAGGAGTTTTATTAAGAACACGGCTGTAGGGGCGGCAGGCTTTATGATTGTACCCCGTCATGTATTAGGAAAAGGATTCATTGCACCGAGTGATAAGTTGATCGTTGCCGGTGTAGGTGTGGGCGGAAAGGGGCGTTCCGATCTTTCGCATTTTTATGAAAGCGGAAAGGCTGAAATTGCATTCTTATGCGACGTGGATGATCGGATGTCGGAAGAATCGCGAAAAAAATATCCAAAG
The DNA here is from genome assembly GCA_019454915.1 of Chitinophagaceae bacterium. Taxonomy (GTDB): domain Bacteria; phylum Bacteroidota; class Bacteroidia; order Chitinophagales; family Chitinophagaceae; genus Agriterribacter. The sequence continues at coordinate 5,238 of JACFNM010000101.1, read as the reverse complement.
GCTAAATATTATAAAGACTGGAGAGTATTATTTGATAAAGAAGCAAAGTCTTTTGACGCTGTATCGGTTTCCACGCCCGACCATACGCATGCGGTAGTAGCCATGGCGGCTATGCGCAGAAAAAAGCATGTATATGTGCAAAAACCGCTGACGCATGATATCTGGGAAGCCCGTCAACTTACTGAAGCGGCGGATAAGTACAAAGTAGTTACCCAAATGGGTAATCAGGGCGCTTCGGGTGATGGCGTTCGTCAGTTAGTGGAATGGTACAACGCCGGTGTAATCGGAGATGTACATACCGTTTATATTTTTACCAATCGCCCTGTATGGCCTCAGGGTATTCCCTGGCCCAAAGAAAAGCCACCGGTACCCAAAGGACTTGACTGGGATTTGTGGTTAGGTACCGCCCCATATAAAGACTATATTGATAATCTGATACCCGGTAGCTGGCGCGGCTGGTGGGATTACGGCACGGGTGCATTGGGTGATTTGGGTTGCCACCTGATGGAAGCTCCTTTCCGGGTACTGGATCTGGAATATGCATTGGATGTACAGGCTTCTGTAACCAGCGTGTTTACTGCTTTTGGTAAACGCGGGTATTTCCCCGACAGTTTCCCTCCCTCCAGTCATGCAACGCTTACTTTCCCCAAAACGAATAAAACACAGGGTGAGGTCATCATGCATTGGATGGATGGGGGCATTAAGCCGGAAAGGCCCGCCGAGTTAGGACCTAATGAAGTATTTGGAGATGGTAACAGCGGTATTTTATTTGTGGGTACAAAAGGGAAAATGATGGCCAGTGAATATGCAGCCAATCCCCGTCTGCTTCCGCTTTCAAGAAACGAAGAAGTAAAAGTACCCAAAACTCTTGCCCGTGTTCCCGGAGGCTCAGAGGGGCATTATGCTCAATGGGTAGAAGGTTGTATTGCGGGTTATGGTAATATGGAACTCAGTGCGCCTTTTTCTAAATCCGGTCCTCTTACAGAAGCTATTCTGATGGCTAATTTGGCAATCAGAGCAGCCGATACACCTAAGCCCCGGGCCAATGGCAGAGGTAATGATTATCCCGGCGCGAATATGAAGTTGTTGTGGGATTATAAAAATATGCGGGTGACTAATCTGGAAGAGGTGAACCAGTTTGTAAAACGCGAATACCGTAAAGGCTGGACGATAGATTTTTAATTAATTTAAAATGGCTGCAGGATTTTTGCGGCCATTTAATTACCTTTCATTTAAAGTTACAGAGTGAAACATAATATTCTTTTTCTTGCAGCATTTATTTTTCTTGCGGCATGTAGCAGTTCGAACAAAATATCAGACAACAACAATTCATCAGCCGGCATCAAAAAAGGTAAATGGATCAGCCTCTTCGACGGAAAGACAATGAACGGCTGGAAGGAAAGCGAAGGACCTTCTTTTAGTATTGAAAACGGTACGATAAAAGTAGCCGGAAAACGATCCCACCTGTATTATGACGGACCGGTTGAAAATCATGATTTTAAAAATTTTGAATTGAAGATGCAGGTAATGACCACGCCGAATTCCAATTCAGGAGTGTACTTCCATACTAAATTTCAGCAAAGGGGTTTCCCGGACGATGGTTTCGAAGTACAGGTGAATAACTCGCATACCGACTGGAAAAGAACGGCAGGTTTGTATGATATAAAGGATACATCCGCCACTTTTGTAAAGGATAATGAATGGTTTGAATTATATATTAAAGTTGTTGGGAAAAGAGTTATTACGAAAATAAACGGGCAAACTGTCATTGACTGGACAGAACCGGAAGGTGCTGTGGCTCCGGAAGGGCATCCCGGACGGGTTATTTCGGACGGTACCTTTGCACTGCAGGCACATGATCCCAAAAGTGTAATTTACTACAAGAATATTATGGTGAAACCGTTACCATAAACCGTCGGGTTTACTCCTTATACAAAACTGCTTTATTTTCTCTTTTCATCAGCCGGAAATATAATTCCGGCTTTTTTTCTGACGGTGTCCATAATTTGCATCAATTCCAGTGTATTACTGTGTGTCATCACCGGACTTTCTGTTAAACCTTTTCTTAAACAATCACCGACATGGCTTGCTTCATAGTGATATCCGAAACCACTGGTAGGAGCGGTATGAATCATGGTGGTTGGCTCGTCTGACCTGCCCGGATAGAATTCCATTTTGGTGTCCGGCGTATAGAAACGATGGGACAGGCGTAACCTGCCTTTGTTGCCATTTATATGTGCTTCTGTGGTGAGATGAGTAGCATAGGAAGAGAAAACTTGCGCCATGGCTCCGTTATTATATCTGAATACAACTGCGCACTGCTCATCTACTTTCGAAGCTGCGGGACTCATAAAGGCCTCTATGTGATCAGGTAATCCCAAAGCAGATACAGCATAGAATATATTATAGATGCCGATGTCCAGCAGGGTGCCTCCTCCCAATGCAGGATTAAATATCCGGTCGGCAATCGGGGGCTGGGGTATGAAACCGAAATGAATCAATACGTTCTTTATCTCCCCCAGATCACCATTTTTAATCATCTCTATCATCTTTTGATAGGGAGGGATAAATTTTGACCATAAGGCTTCCATCAGAAAAAGCTTGCGCGACCTCGCTTCGGTTATCATCTTCTCTGCCTGTGCGGCATTCAAAGCGAACGCTTTTTCACAAAGCACGGCTTTGTTGTGTTGAAGGCAGAGCATAGTGTGTTCATAGTGAAGTCCATGGGGCGTGGCAACGTAAATGATATCAATTTCCGGATCGGTTACCAGGGATTCATAATCGGTATATAAGGTTGCAGAAGGATTTATTTTAAGGAACTGTTCTGTATTTTTCTGACTAAGAGAGGCAATGGCGCGTAAGTCCTCGTCTTTCACCCACTCCAGGTCTGCGGCGAATTTTTGAGCGATACGACCGCCTCCTAAAATACCCCAGCGAATTGTTTTTTTCATATATAAATAGATTTTGTAAAACGGTTTATGATTTTGACAGGTCTGCTAAACTTCTTATTTGTTCGTATTCGTAATACAGCAAAAGATACAATCGCCGTTGCCCATCGCTTCTTTTAATTTGGATTACATTTCCAGAGTCGGTTATTTTTGCTTCCATGATTTTTGTATTTTGCAGCGAACAGTTACGACATGAAGGTACTCGAAAATATTTCTTTAAAACCATATAATACGTTTGGAATAGAGGTATTGGCACGCTACTTTTCTTCTTTTTCAGATTTGGATCAATTAACAATGTGTGTAACGGATTATGCCCGTACAAAAAAAGTTATACTGGGTATGGGAAGTAATATCCTCTTTACCGGCGATCTAGATGGCATAATATTGAAGAATGAGATCATGGGGATAGAGAAAATAAGGGAGGATGATGAGTTTGTATATCTGCGCGCGGGCGCAGGTGAAAACTGGCATCAGTTTGTGTTGTATTGCCTTGAACATGATTGGGCGGGTGTTGAAAACCTTTCACTGATACCGGGCACAGTAGGAGCTGCACCCATGCAAAATATAGGCGCCTACGGAGTGGAGTTGGAAGAAGTATTTGACAGTTTGGACGCCTTTCATATACACGATAGGACTATAAAAACTTTTGGAAGAAACGAATGTGAATTTGGTTATCGGAAAAGTGTGTTTAAGAATCGGTTTAAAGACCGGTTTGTGATATTGAATGTCACGTTCCGCCTTCGGAAAAAGCCCGTTTTTAATATTTCCTATGGCGCTATCCAACAGGAACTTGAAAAAATGAAGGTTAAGGAATTAAGTATCCGGTCGGTGTCGCAGGCGGTGATACGAATCCGCTCTTCCAAATTACCCGATCCCGCAGTAATTGGTAATGCCGGTAGTTTTTTTAAGAATCCGGAGGTTACCCGTGAGCAGTTTGAGGAACTGCGCGTACATTATCCGGAGGTACCCCACTATCCGGTTAAACAGTATAATGTCGATGAAGATACAAAGGATAAAGTAAAGCTCGCAGCCGGCTGGTTAATTGAGCAATGCGGATGGAAAGGATTTCGAAGGGGCGATGCCGGCGTTCATGACAGACAGTCTCTTGTGCTGGTAAACTATGGACATGCTTCCGGCAACGAGATATACTATTTGAGTGAAGAGATATTACAGAGTGTGTATCAGAAGTTTAGTATCATGCTGGAAAGGGAGGTGAATATTATCTAACCGCCTAAACTGCAGCTATAATAGCCGTGGCTGGCTGCCGGGGCGAACCGGAGCCTGCCGGCGGGCAATGGCGGTACTATGCCGGCGATGAGCGCTGCGGGTAATTATTTTGGCATATCTTCCCTGCCAATCCTCCGGAACAGAGAATGCTAAGGTTATGTATAAAGATAATGGTGTGGTGTAGCGAATCAGGACTATAATCTGTATATTAGGCTATAAATTAATCAACACGTCTGTAAAGGACGAAAACAAAAGGCGACATCCACAACGTCCCGGCTAATCACAGGGCTGTGAGGGAGACGTTGTGGCGAAGAAATAAAGAATTTAGTGATGGTAGCGGGTTAGAGTGGTATGATTTCCATGCGAGAAATTATGATCCGCAAATAGGAAGATGGCACAGTGTTGATCCTCTATCTATTATTGCACCATACATCTCGCCCTATCATTATGTGAGTAATAATCCTATAAACAGAATAGATCCTTCGGGATTGACAGATTATATAGTGAATGGTGAAACAAGAACTATTGATGATGGACATGACGATGTTACCATGAAGGTATCTCAACGACAATTTAATAGGTTGGAGAAGAAATTTGACAAAGGGGGTGCTGGTTATGACAGATTAATGAACAGGTTGTCTGTGAGGAATGGGTTTAGTATCTCATCCAATACTGGCGGAGGCGATGCCGAGACTGGACAACTTAACGAGATAAATATTAGTTATCATAAACCAGGAGGTGATTCTTATTCTGAATGGTCTATCAGCAATCGTGATCCAAATTATTCTAAAGTTGAAAATGTTGTAAGGACAGCAGATGCTGGCTTAGGAGCAGTTACAGGTCAATTTGGGAATATAAATATTGGAAGCAATAACAAATGGTACTATAGGCAAAATTCCGGAAGAATATTTAATGGTAATCAATATGTATCTACAACGTCAGCAGCAACTCGATATGCAGGACTTGCAAAAGGTGCAAAAATGGGCGGAGCTGTAGCGGGGATTGCTCTAGGAGGCTATGAGGTATATCAAGGATATGTTCAAGATGGGGGGCATTATGGATA
>JACFNM010000100.1 GCA_019454915.1 Chitinophagaceae bacterium | reverse complement strand
AAGACAGCTAACGGTGAAGTACACACTTGGGGGGAAAAATATTTCGTTAGGGCAGCAGTTTTCGGATACGGTACGCGTGTACTCGAGGGCTGCAGATACGTTGTATGTATTGCTTTACCAGAACAGCAATCAGAGTTTTGCCTATGAGCTAAGCTATGAAGTGCTTGATCAAAGTGAGGGAGATCCTGAACCTAACGATGATTTTCCACAGGCAACGCCATTAACCCATGGTGAGCTCGTGGAAGGACATATTGGTTACGTAGCCGATGGTGTTACCGATCGTAGCGATTATTTTAAAACCTTGTTACCTGTAGATGGAACGGTAACTGTATTTCTGGAAGGCATTCATACAGGAGGTAGTACCGGTGCTATTGACTTTTATGCGTATAGTAAAAGCCGAAGTCAAATTATGGTGAAATACACCGTAGGGGGGAAAAATATCGGGTATGGACAAACCTTCCGGGATACACTTGAAATTCCTTCCCGTGCATCTGACAGCCTATACTTTTTGGTTTATCAAAACAGCAACCAGTCGTTCAGTTATAAGCTGCGTTATACCATGCCCGAAGCCCTTAAAGGTGATCCTGAGCCGAATAATACTTTTGGTGAAGCGGTGGAGTTTAATACAACGGATACATTAAACGGGCTATTGGGTTACGCTTTAAGCAATTCCTTCGACCAGTATGATTATTTTAAAACAGGGTTACCCGAAATGTCAGGTGTAAAATTATTCATAGAAGCGACACACACTGGTGGCAGCGATGGGAGTTTTGCATTTTATGCTTACGATAAAAACAGAAGGCAGATAGCAGTTAAATACAGTGTAGGCAGAAATATCAGGGAAGGGCAAACACTCAAAGATACCATCTTTGTAAATTGTAATGCCACAGACAGCCTGTATGTTTTATTTTATCAAAACAGCCGAAGGTCTTTCAGTTACCAGGTAAGGTTTGAAGTAACAGACAATAAACCGCACGCTGCATTCAGTTATACCCGCACAGGAAATGAATTCGGGTTTGTGAACAAGAGTAAAAATTCAGATGTGGTATTATGGAGATTTGGCTCAAATCAAACCAGCACTGTCAACTATCCGATGCAGGAATTGACTCCGGGATTTTATAATATCCAATTGATCGCTGCAAATGCCACCTGTAATTTTAGAGACACTGCAAGTAAGGAAATAACCGTATCAGGAGTGGAATCTTTCACTCCTGATACGGCAGGTGTGGGCGGCGACCTGATGATGACCATTTACGGCGGGGGGTTGACGGGTGGTACAACGGTAACCCTATCTGGAACAGGTGGAACCTTAACACCAAAAGAAATCATTAATGATGTAAAGGGCCGGCAGTTGGGTGCTGTGTTTGACTTGCATTTTGCACTGCCTGGCGTATATGATCTTATTGTTGGTTTTCCCGGCCAGTCAACCATCGTGTATGAAAAAGCTTTCACTATTAACAATATGGTATATCCTGAAACATGGTCGGAGGTTACTGGCCCGGCGATATGGCGTACGGGCCGCGAAGCAATTTTCAATCTGGTAGTAGGAAACAGGGGTAATACTATGGCAAAGGGAGCGATTGTTGCAATGGCCTGGCCGAAAGATGTGAAGGTAGAATGGATAGGACGGGAACATCGTCCCGATCCAAATGAATTTACGGAGATCATTATGGATGATGGTGAAGTGATCCGTACTAAGAATGATGTGGTGCAATGGATTTATGATGTAAACACCACCCGCCCCATAGATACGTTTGGAGTAAATCCGTATGACGGGTACGTCAAGTATTTTACAGTACCGATGATACCTGCGGGAGCTACGATTGAAATTCCATTTCGTGCAAGCTCAACCGGTTCTGGCAACCATACCTTCAAAACCTATACGGTTAAGCCGAATCAGTTCGGATCATGTGAAACCTTTAATATTGGAAATGCGTTAACGGGTCCGGCTGCGGTAGAATTATACATCAATACACTTGATATTCTGATAGACGAGATCAAAGCCCCTCCTGCTACCAAAATACCGGCTCAGGTAGCTGTGAAGAGTCTGAAAGTAACGCAAAAACATATTGATGTATCAAGTAAGGTACTCTTTCATCGTATGTGGGCTAAGTGGTACGGTGCAGATGACCTTACTGAAAGTGAATATTATGATTACTATAAGGAAGGACTGGCTGCAGATGAATTTGCAATGAATCAGTTGAAAGACCTTGCCTTCGACCAGACCATAAACCTGGGCGTGGGCAGTGCCGCTAACTGGCGTTCCCAGAAATTGACCAATCAGCTTGATGCGGCTAATAAATCCATGCTTCAACATGCGGATAAGTCAAGAGAATATATGTCGAGGTCGCGCAGAAAGCAGAATATCGGACGGAGACAGGGAGAGCTGGAAGCTTTGAGTCGGGAAGAGGCTAAACTGTTTGAACAGGCTTTAGAGAGCGGGAGTTTTACCATTGATGAGTTGCGTAAGTTTGAAAAGTGGACCGATGCGCTACAGTCTGCAAAAGACTATAAGACCGCTGCCGGACAATTGGAGGCATTGATAAAATATGTTGAAGAAAACTGCCCCGAACATGCAGCACAATTGGAGAAGCTGAAAGAAATGCTTAATAAGGAAAAGGATATTATTGAGGAAAAGGAAAAAGACACCGAAACCCGTACCTCTTATGATCCAAACGGCATCTACGGACCTTCCGGCCATAAAGCGGCTCGTTATGTGAACAATAACGACAGGCAACCTTTTGTGATCATGTTTGAGAATGTAGACACTGCAAAGGCTGATGCGCAGATTGTGCAGATACTGGATACCCTAGACCGTAGTAAATTTGACCTGAGCAGCTTTGAGTTCGGTAATGTAACCATTGGTAAGAAAATGTTCAGGGTACCTAAAGGACGTAAACAATTTATGATGGAACAAAGCCTGGTGCCAGACCGTAACATGAACGTACGCATTAACGCATCCATAGATACTTCTACCGGTATTGTAAGCTGGCAGTTCACCTCCATTGACCCGGGTACCGGCGACCTGCCGGATTTTGACGGGTTCCTTCCGCCTAACAAAGATTATCCATCGGGTGAAGGTTCGGTATCCTATACCGTGAGCCCGGTCAGGAACCTGGCAGACGGAACAGAAATGATATCAAAGGCATCTATCATTTTTGATACCAACGAGCCAATTATGACCAATACCTGGAAAAATACTATTGATGCGGTGCAGCCTGTCGGCCGAATTCGTGCACAGGTGCTGCAGGATTCACTGATCGTTTTGAACTATAGTGCTACAGATGCCGGTTCGGGCGTAGATTACTTTCATCTTTACATGTCGGCCGATGGGGGCGAATGGATTCCAATCCCGGGCGGGCAGGGAGATAGCATCATCATGTTCGGCGACCCGGGAAGTACCTACCGTTTTTATATGGAAGCACAGGATAAAACAGGGAACAGGGAACGTAAGCATGCGGTAGGTGAGGCTGTTGTTTCTCTGCCAAAAGAACCCGGTATCAGTACAGGGGGTGAACTTATCCTCTATCCCGTGCCTTCCAACGGTACTATCAACCTGGAAATGGATATACCCGAGACCCAGCAGGTATTGATCAGTGTGTATTCTGCTTCGGGGCAGCGGGTGGCAGAACTATATAACGGTACTGCCGGCGGACGATTGAAAATTTCGAGAACGCTGTTCCAACTCAGCAGTGGTTTATACTTTGTGCATGCGGGCGGTAGTAAAGGCATAAACCAGAAAAAGAAGTTGATATTGGTGAAATAACAACAGGGGCAGATTGATTAAGGTTAAAGGTCCATTATATTGGACCTTTAACTATTTTAACAGGTGGATTTCTTTAGCAACACCACATCTGCAAAATGCTGTGACAATGAATTTATTCATCCCCAGCAAGTATATAAAATAAATATCTTCCTCTTATGCATTCTGAATACTGTAAATTGCCTCAATTTTTAAAATTCAAATTATATCATGCCCCAATTAGCCGCTTTTCCCAAAGCCTTTATGCAGGCCCTTTGTAAGGATGGAACGATGACTGTATCCGAATGGATTTCTTTAGCTGTAAAATTAGATATTGACGGACTGGAATGGTACGCCGGTTTTCTGGAAATGGCCGATAAGAAGAACTGGAAACGGTTCAGGAGTGAAGTAGAAGATCACGGTAAAACCATACCTATGATGTGCTGTTCTCCTGATTTCACTCATCCGGATCCAAAGTTTCGTGAAAATGAAATCAGCAAACAAAAAGGCTGGATTGATATGACCTATGCATTAGGAGGTTCTTATTGCCGGGTTTTATCGGGTCAGCGCCGCCCGGAGCTATCCATTGACGAAGGCGTAAAGCTGGCAGCCGATAGTATTTATGCCTGTCTTCCCTATGCACAGGAGAGAGGGATTACATTGATTCTGGAAAATCATTACAAAGATGATTTTTGGGAATATCCCGAATTCGCTCAAAAAATGGATGTGTTTTGTAAGTTGGTAGATAGTATTGAACATCCCAATTTCGGAGTCAATTATGATCCCAGTAATACCTACCTTGCCGGTGAAGACCCGCTCGATCTGTTGTATAAAGTGTCGAACCGTGTAGTGACCATGCATGCCAGTGATCGTTATCTGAAGGAAGGTACTATTGAGGATTTGAGAAAAGAAGAAGGTGGTGCATTGGGGTACGCCAAAAGATTAAGTCATGGTGAGATCGGAAAAGGGCTGAATGATTATGATGCCATCTTTACTGAATTGAAGAGAGTAGGTTTCGACAGTTGGATCAGTATTGAAGATGGGGTAGAAGGCATGGAGCAATTAGAAAGAAGCGTTACCTTTTTAAGAAAAAAAATGGCGCAATATTGGCCATAAATTTACAGGCGCTGTTTTGCGCACGCTCTGTTTTAAGTTGTTAGTTATGCCGCCGGCGAAAGAGATTGGATAGCCGCCAGTATGGTCTGCACCGGTTATTTATTTCTTCAGCCAGCCATTAGCGTCCATCCAGTTTTGGCATCTGTCTATCCATTCTTCTTTTGTGGTTGGATTATGCATGCCGAAGCCGTGTCCGCCGTTTTGATAGATATGAATCTCTGCCGGGATATTATGCTTCAATAATGCCTGATAAAATACGATGCTGTTATTGGGATTAACGCCCTTGTCATCGGAGGCATGAACGAGGAAAGCCGGGGGCGTCTGGTCTGTTACCTGTTTTTCATTTGAATATAGATTGAGTTGTTCCTGAGAGGGATTTTCTCCGAGAAGATTTTTAAAGGACCCGCTATGGGTGATGGATAGATCCGCGCTGATAACAGGATAGATAAGCATAGCAAAATCAGGCCGAATACTTATCTTCTCCGGATTACTGATCAGTGCGCGATCAAAATGAGTGGCAGCGGTTGAGGCGAGATGTCCACCTGCGGAAAACCCCATAATACCTACCCGGGCGGGGTTGATATTCCATTTTTGTGCATTAGCCCTTACGGTTAGTATTGCCTGTTGGGCATCCTGTAATGGCGCTATGGACGGGTCTTTCTGATTCTTAATATTCGGGATACGATATTTCAATACAAAAGCGGCGACGCCCATTTCATTGAACTTCTCTGCCACTTTATAACCTTCATGATCAATAGCTACGATACTATAGCCGCCGCCGGGGCAAATCACCACGGCTGCTCCGTTAGCCTTTTCTTTGGCGGGGAGATATACCTTGAGCGTGGGCGTTCTGATTTTATTTACTCTTACGATACCACCTTCGGAAGATGTCGTTTCTTCATCGGGACCCGGCAGGTTGCCGGGGATATTATTATTGGGATACAAAGGAATTTCCATTGGCTTTTTTTGAGAATAGAGGCAGGGGGTTACTGATGACAGAAGAAACAGCGATAAGAGCAAATGTTTCATGAAAACTTGTTTTTTGGAAGGTAGGATAAATTTGGAAAAGGAGGGCCAATTGGAAAGCACGATTAATTTCTATAAAAATACTTCTACTTTACCGGCACTCCGGGGGAAATCCTTTATTAATTTGCTTCCTCCTCATTCTAACTCATAAGTATATAATACCGAGCGATCGTCATCCGGAACGAAATAAAAACGAAGCTTCCCATTTACCAGTTCAACGAAGCAGGGATTGTTGGTCATTACCGCTCCTCGATCCGACCATTCGCTTACCGGCAGGCTAAGCCGGGCGTAGAACTTGTTCATATCAACTACATCTATACCACCCAATCGAAACGAGGAATTACGGATGGAGTCTTTATACGTATTTAATCCCCCGCAAAGCATCAGCCCGCTACCTATATAGTTGCAATCCTGATAATCAATATAATAATGAGGGTTGGTGATTCCCTGGGATGAGATGGCGTGAAGTTCAGAAGTATTTTGTTGATGAATTACTTTCCAAGTGTAAAACTCCCGGCTTCCCCAGTTCATACCGACGAGGATATGAGCGTCGCGTTCGTACGCTATTGCGCCCAAAGCGTCATCACATTCTGCCATTAGTGTTTTACTCATGGTTTTGGGGTCAACCCGGTAAATGAGCGATTTACCTTGTGGACGATATTCACATACCGGCGCCCAAATGTATTCACCGTCATAATCAATGCCGCCGGGATGATAAATCACTCCTTCGCCCAACTGGATACTGTCTATAAGTTTACCTCCGCTGTCAAATTTGAACAGATATCCGGCGCCTTCACCATTGTCCCGGTCAAATCCATTGGTGACGTTTTCATAACGCTTCGGCCACCGGATGACCTTTACGCCAGTCATGTAAAAGAAGTCATTCACTTTGGTGATGCGCTGGGTGTGATAGGTGTTAAATTGAAGAGGTATAGCGGCAATCCGTTTCCATTTGCTTTTGGAGCTAAGGGATAGTATTTTTTTTGCTAAGGTGGTACTGTCTGAATGGCTCCTGTTCGTTCTAATAAATTGTTCGCAATTAGGATTACAACTTAAACGAATTTGAGTATTTTTAGTAAACATTTACCTGAATTTTAATATTATGCCGTTCCAGGCTCCCTTACTGCTTAGTTTTCTTTTTGTGCAACTATCGCTCTTTAGCGTTAATGGACAAAACACCTGGCCGCGTGAAATTACCGCTTCAGACGGAACGGTTATTTCGGTGTTTGAGCCACAGCCGGAAAAATATGACGGTAATGATGTTACTGCGAGATCGGCGGTATCTATTCGCAAAGCGACAGACGGCGAACCCTCGTTTGGCGTAATGTGGTTCGAAGCGGTATTGGAACCCACGGGTAGTGATGCGGCTATGGTAAAGTCCGTGAAAGTTACCAAATCAAAATTTTCAGATGGAGATGAAACCAGTTCCGCAATATTGAAAGAAGTGGTGGAAACCGCTATCCCGTCAATGAATATGAAATTGGACACCAGGCGGCTAAAGGAAATGTTTCAGCAGGAGAAAGCAGATTCCGAATCGGGTATCAATACAACACCTCCTGTTATTTACTACAGAAATAGGCCAACCACCCTTATCCTGATTGATGGGGAGCCGATTGAACAGCAGGATGACGATTTAAAAATGGTAAGAGTGGTTAATTCACCTTATTTGCTGGTTAAGAATCCTGACGATAAGCGATATTATTTGTATGGCGGAAACTTCTGGTATAGGTCAGCCCGGATAAAGAGTGGTTGGGTGAACGTGAAAACCTTACCCGCAAGAGTTAAAGCCATAGACGCGGCGCTAAAAGAACAGGAGCAAAAACAGGGAAAAGAGGATGATCGGGAAGAAGTGAAATTTACGACGCCCACTGATATTTTGGTGAGTACAGAACCGGCAGAATTGATTCAGACCGAGGGTGAGCCAACCTATAAAGCGGTTGAAAATTCCACACTTTTATACGTTGACAATTCATTGGAAGAAATATTTAAAGATGTGGAGTCCCAAAAGAACTATATCCTGCTCGCGGGAAGGTGGTATTCAAGTGCTAAATTAGAGGGACCCTGGGAGTATGTGCCTTCTGATAAATTACCAGCAGCCTTTGCGTCTATTCCACGGGGCTCGGAAAAAGATGGCGTTCTTGCCAGTGTGGCGGGAACGGATGCCGCTGAAGAAGCCATTATAGATGCTTATATCCCTCAGACGGCTAAAGTGGATAGAAATTCTGTTAACTGTACAGTGACTTATGATGGCGCTCCTAAGTTCGTTCGTATTGAAAACACCAATCTTCTGCTTGCCGAAAACAGTAATATAACCGTAATGCGGGCGCCGAACAATCAATACTATGCCCTGGAGAATGGTATCTGGTTCAAGAGCAATAAACCCGATGGACCCTGGGAAGTAGCCAATGAACGGCCCGCCGACGTAGAGAAGATTCCCGCCAGTAACAGCGCATATAATGCTAAGTTTGTGCATATCTACCATGTAACACCACGTTACATATATGTTGGATATACACCCGGATATCTTGGCTGCTACCGTTTTCGTCATACTATTGTTTGGGGTACGGGATGGCATTATCATCCCTGGTATGGATACAGATACTATCCGCGCCCTTATACCTGGGGATTTGGTATGATGTATAGCCCGTGGAGTGGTTGGTGTGTGAGTTGGGGACTTAGTTTCAATTACGGCTGGATGCATTATCACGGCTATTATGGCCATGGATGGGGTTGGTTCGGACCTCCGATGTACCGGCCTCCATATCGTCCCTGGGGATGGAATGGCGGTTATTATGGAAATCGTCCTTCGCACAGACCTCCCCGTTATCCCAATGTAAGTACTAATCGGCCACCTAATTATAATACCAGGCCGGCACCCGCGCCCCGGCCCAGTACGAGAAATAATGTCTATAATAACCGGATGGCTGTAGAAACCAGAGACCGGATAGTCCGACCCGTTGCCAGACCGGCGAATCCGGTAACGAGGCCCGGTAACAACGGGCAGGTTCGTCCGACTACCCGGCCCACTACTACTCCAGGCGAAAGACCCGCTGAAACCCGACCAGTCACACGACCAGCGAGACCAGGACCAAAACCTACTACACCATCGAGGCCAAGCACGAGACCTGCTCCGACCAGGCCTGCAACGCGACCTCAACCTCAACCGAGGAAAACGACTGAAAAGCCTGCTGCTAAACCGAATGAAAAGAAAGCACCGGTGCGTTCCGTAAAAAAGAAAAATAATTAGAAAAGATGAAATAACGGACCCCACGGTCCGGGTAAGTAGAGTAACCTTAGGACGATAAACGAACGTCGCCGCCGTGTCCATTCATATTTGATGATGAAACCGCTATCGGGCATCAGGTTACTTTTCGCTGTCTTTCTATACTGTATGAGTGAAGCTGTTTGAACGAAATGTTGGAGCGCATTATAAGTATGGAAGAATATTGTAAATTGTAGCTGACAAATCAGAATATTTATTTTCTGTCTTGCTTATTTCAGTTATATTTAAGAGCCATATTGGTCTGAACTGAAAAAATAACCTTTTTTATTTCTTATGAAAGTTGGCGTATTAAAAGAAACCAAAGAGCGGGAAAGACGGGTGGCATTGAGCCCGGATGTTGCCAGGAGCCTGGTAAAAAAGGAATTTGATGTACTGATTGAAAGCGGCGCCGGAGAGCAATCCGGCTTTTCTGATGAAGAGTATACATCTGCCGGCGCCGTCGTGTCTACCAGGTCTGATGTGTGTAATGCAGACGTGATATTGAAAGTAGAAGCGCCGACTGTAGAGGAAGCAAACTTAATGAGGAATGAAGCCATTAGTATTTCTTTTTTATATGCCTATACCCGGCCCGAGTTGTTGAGTGTGTTCAATGAGAGAAGGATTTCGTCTTTCGCCATGGATGCGATACCCCGTATATCCCGGGCGCAGAAGATGGATGCTCTCAGTTCTCAATCTAACCTCGCGGGCTACAAGACAGTCATCATGGGCGCCCACGCCTTAGGAAAGATATTTCCATTGATGATGACTGCCGCCGGAACGATAACCCCAGCTAAGGTTTTAATTTTCGGTGCGGGAGTAGCGGGACTTCAGGCGATCGCTACGGCAAAGAGATTGGGCGCCATGGTAGAGGTTACAGATGTACGTCCCGAAACAAAGGAGCAGGTGGAATCCCTGGGAGGACGTTTTCTGGTGGTAGAAGGGGCCGAAGGAGTTAAAACTGAAGGAGGATACGCAAGGGAAGTGTCGGCGGAGTTTCTGGCGAAACAGAAGCAATTGATAGAAGATAGGATCAAAGAAGCGGATATTGTTATCACGACTGCACTTGTTATAGGAAAAAAATCGCCGGTACTTGTTACCGAAGAAATGGTAAAAACGATGAAACCAGGTTCGGTGATAGTGGATATGGCAGTGGAGTCGGGTGGAAATTGTGCTCTGTCAGAATTGGACAAAACGGTAGTGAAACATGGAGTAACAATAATCGGCGAGTCCAATTTACCTTCCACGCTCCCGGTAAATGCGAGTCAGCTTTATGCAACCAACATCAGCGCTTTGTTGCTGCATTTGGCCACCAGGGATGGCTTTAAATGGGAAATGGAAGAAGAAATCACCAGGGGGTGTTTAATTACGCATAAGGGTGAGCTGGTACATGAGTTCACAAAATCAATTTTATCAAAATAACTTCTTAACTGAATTATAATGACGGGTGAATCATTTATCATTTTAATGTATGTGTTAGTGCTGGCGAGCTACCTGGGTTTTGAACTAATTAACAAAGTGCCGCCTACGTTGCATACGCCCCTGATGTCGGGCTCTAATGCTATTTCGGGCATCACTATTGTGGGAGCTATTATATCAGGCAATGTAGCGGGATACGCTTCTCTGAGCAAATGGTTGGGGATGATTGCTCTAATCTTAGCCACCATCAATGTTGTGGGTGGGTATGCGGTGACTGACCGCATGCTGAAGATGTTTAAAAAGAAAAAATAAACCGAAACTATTTCCTGTAATGAATATTCTGATACTGACAGCTTACTTAATCGCTTCTGTGTTATTTATTATCGGCATCAAAATGCTGGGCAGGATAAAAACCGCACGAAAAGGAAACATGTGGTCTGCCGTTGGGATGCTGATAGCCATCCTGGCAACCGTCATACAGATAGAAGCCATTAGTTGGATAGATATTTTTATATGTATCATTATCGGCTCGGCAATCGGGCTAATCATAGCATACAAGGTACACATGACCAAGGTTCCCGAGATGGTTGCCCTTTTTAACGGATTTGGAGGGTTGGCTTCTCTTGGTGTGGCGCTGGCGGATTTTTGGCTGAATACCCAGGAAAGGAGTATCATCACCGACAATATTACCAATATAAGCGTGGCTCTGAGTATATTGATTGGCGGAGTAACCTTTACCGGATCGGTAGTGGCTTTTTTGAAATTAAATGGCAGTATTACAGGCAGAGCCATCGTGTTCAAAGGGCAGCATTTGATTAATTTGGTACTCCTGATTGTTGCCATTGGCGTGACCGTATTTGCGTTGCTGAATGTTTCTAATCCGGCTCACATGGTTATCCTCAGCATCCTTGCGCTTATCCTGGGAATATTGGTAGTGATCCCAATTGGCGGTGCAGATATGCCGGTAGTGATTTCTCTGTTGAATTCCTATTCCGGGATGGCAGCCTGTGCTACGGGTTTTGTACTCGGAAATCAGGTATTGATTGTGGCAGGGGCTTTAGTGGGAGCATCGGGACTGATTTTAACACAGATTATGTCAAAGGCTATGAACCGTTCACTGGCCAATATCCTGATGGGCGGATTTGGTCAGACGACCGGCAGTGCGGAGCAAACCGGCGCTTCGGATATTGTTGTGAAAGAAGTAGGCGTTGAAGAAGCCGCTCAAATATTTGATACCGTATCTTCCCTTATTATTGTTCCGGGGTACGGTATGGCGGTTGCACAGGCTCAGCATGTTGTGCGGGAATTGGGAGAAATCTGCGAGAAGAAAGGAGTTAATGTCCGTTATGCTATCCATCCTGTTGCCGGAAGAATGCCGGGGCACATGAATGTATTATTGGCGGAGGCCAATGTGCCCTACGATAAGTTGTATGAAATGGATGCCATCAATGACGACTTTGCCAATACAGATTTAGTATTTGTGGTAGGCGCTAATGATGTAGTTAATCCCGCAGCAAAGACCAACCCGGGAAGCCCCATCTATGGTATGCCCGTCTTAAACGTGGAAAAGGCACAGACGGTGATTGTGTGTAAACGAAGCATGAGAGCCGGTTATGCCGGTATTGAAAATGAATTGTTTGGCGCCGATAATTGCCTGATGCTATTTGGTGATGCCAAACAGGTGATCACGAAATTAGTTGGCGAGTTGAAAGAATTATAAGTGACGACTCCAGAACCTTGCTGTTATCCGTTGTTCCGAAATGTTCAGTTGCCCGAATAACGGATAATATCTGAGATACATCACCTGCATTAATTGCAATCACTGTTTCCCTATAGCAATCCCTCATCCGCAAAACTGAAGAAACCCGTTTCACTAACGATGAT
>JACFNM010000649.1 GCA_019454915.1 Chitinophagaceae bacterium | reverse complement strand
GAGGGAAGCAGATGTAATGATCACTGCCGGCACCATATTCATTAAAATGGCGCCAATTATTAAAAGACTTTATGAACAGATGATGGAACCGCGATGGATAATTTCTATGGGCTCTTGTTCAAATTCAGGCGGCATGTATGATATTTACAGTGTAGTACAAGGCGTGGATAAATTTATGCCAGTAGATGTTTACGTGCCCGGCTGCCCGCCGCGCCCCGATGCTTTTATGGAAGGTCTTTTGATGCTGCGCGATTCAGTTGGAAAGGAAAAACGTCCTTTAAGCTGGTTTACCGGTCCGCAAGGGATTACCAGGATGGATCCTGTTTCAATGAAAGAATTAAAGCACGAAAACCGAATGAAAATGACAAAAATTAAACCGCCTTCGGAAATTTAATTAAAGAATAATTTATTTTTTTTATAAATGATTTATGACTGATTCCGCTATCGTTGAGAAACTAAAAACCAGGTTTGGTGGATCTGAAATTACCGAACAAAAAACCAGTGACGAATTTCCAACCATCTGGGTTTCGAAAGACAAGTTGATTGATGTGATTAGTTTTCTGAAAACGGAAGTTTCAAAGCCATACCGTATGCTGTACGATCTGACTGCGATAGACGAAAGAACCCGTGCAAAAAGAGTGGAAATACCCAAAGGTGATTTCACGGTTGTCTATCATCTTCTTTCTTTCGAAAGAAATGATGATATAAGAATTAAAGTTCCGCTTAAAGGTGAGTATCCATCACTCCCGACAATTACAAAAGTATGGTCTAATGCAGACTGGTACGAACGGGAAGTGTACGATATGTTCGGAATAAAATTCGATGGTCACCCGCATTTAAAAAGAATCTTAATGCCCTTAACCTGGGAAGGACATCCGCTACGGAAAGAACATCCTGCCCGTGCTACGGAAATGGGACCGTTTCAATTGCCGAAAGAAAAAGAAGAAAGAGAAAATCAGGCGCTTCATTTTAATCCCGAAGAATGGGGGATGAAAAGAGAAAGTGAAGATTCTGATTTCATGTTTTTAAATATAGGACCCCAGCATCCAGGTACGCATGGTGTGTTGAGATTAGTTCTTCAGCTTGACGGCGAAGAGATTTTAAATGTTGTTCCCGATATTGGGTTTCATCATCGCGGTGCAGAGAAGATGGGTGAAAGGCAGTCATGGCATACATACATTCCATACACAGACCGGATTGATTATCTTGCCGGTGTAATGAATAACCTCGCTTATCTTTTAGCAGTAGAAAAACTTGCAGGAATAAAAATCCCGGAGAGAGCGCAGGTAATTAGAATAATGCTTTGCGAATTGTTCCGGCTCTCAAGTCATCTTGTTTGGTATGGAACATTTGCCCAGGATATCGGTCAACTTTCGCCTGTGTTTTATATGTTCAGTGACCGCGAAAAAGTATTTGAAATTATCGA
>JACFNM010000648.1:1181-1427 GCA_019454915.1 Chitinophagaceae bacterium | reverse complement strand
TACCGTCAGGCCCGGTAAAAACCAATACGGGCAGGCGCATACGGAAATATGGCAGCAGGGCGAGCTGGAAAAAACGGGGGAAAGAATTGCCGCTTTGCTGTCGGAAGGTTTTGGCAGCCGTTTCAGCCCCCAGGCTTTTCAAAACACGCAGCTATCGGTAGGCATCACCAATGCCGGCACAAAGAAACAATTGAGTTTTTTACCAGTACCGGAAAACAAAAACGATAACAGCCAGGTACAACTGGG
>JACFNM010000648.1:0-1153 GCA_019454915.1 Chitinophagaceae bacterium | reverse complement strand
ACTGCCCCCGCTGATAACGCCAACCGTGCATTGGCCTACCTCGGCGAAGAAGACCTGGCCATGGTAAGCAGGCATTCGGCAAGAGTGGTGAGCACCATCAGCACGACCAGCCAGCCCACCCATGAAACCATCGTGCTGCTGGCCGCACAAACCAACAGCGGCAACCGATATGTATATAAACTCTGTTCCAATACTGCTGAACTAAAGCCATCAGCCAACTGGATGAGCGGTGTATCATTGCAGTCAGCCCTGCAGCAACTGTCAGAAGAATTACGTCATTACAACTACCAATACATATACAAGGGCGACCAGACGCTGGAAGCATTTTTCAAATTGCAGCGGGACGGATCACGTCTGATTACAGACGCCAAACCTCATTACAAAGAGGGTATGCTGCTGGTTCATGGTGATGCTATTAACAGGATACAGCATATAGATATTTCTTCCGGCCAGGCAGAACTACAATCACTGTCCCTGTCCGAAAACCGCACCGGTTTTCTGAAGCAGTATATTCATTTGCGCGACAACTACCTGCAATTAGCAGCTGACCCGGAAAACGAAAGCCTGCGTTCAGCTTTGAGACAAAGTTATGAGGAATTTACAGGAAGGCATGGGATGCTCAATCACCCGGTGAACAAAAAATTGATACAGGAAGACGAAGCATTTGCCTTTACTATATTATCATCACTGGAACGACGGGATGGCGACAATTTTCTCCGCTCGGATATATTATCTGAATCCTTACAGCCTAAGGAAACAGATTTCCATACTGATGATCCCATAGAAGCGCTGGCACGCAGCCTGAACGATAAAGGCAATGTGGACATAGGGTTTATTGAATCGGCAACAGGGCTTTCCGATACCGAAGTGATACAGGGCCTGGAGCATCATATCTACCTGAACCCCGTTACCAGGCAGTGGGAAACAGCAGACCAGTACCTCTCCGGCAAGGTGGTGGAAAAATTCAGCGCCGTGCAAAAGATAGCGGAGGCCGAACCGGAGAACCCTTATATCCGCCAAAGCCTCGAAGCCATCCAAAAAGTGCAGCCTGAACGCATCCCGTTTGAACTATTGGACTTTAACCTGGGCGAACGCTGGCTACCCGGCAGCTATTATGACCGCTTCGCCAGCGAGATTTTTGAAACAGATACGG
>JACFNM010000647.1 GCA_019454915.1 Chitinophagaceae bacterium | reverse complement strand
ATTGTCATATGCTCTAATCCTTTTGAGCTGTATACCGATTATGGTGTACAAATGAAAGCCAGGAGTAGAGCCTTACAAACTTTTGTGGTGCAGTTGACCGGCTCGGGCTCCTACCTGCCAACTGAAATAGCGGTGAAAGGCGGTCATTATTCGGCTATTCCGCAAAGTAATGAAGTAGGTCCGGAAGGCGGGCAGGTGCTGGTGGAACGTACGCTGCAAATGATTGACGGTCTTTGGTAAAGCCCTAACGTCGTCGTATTAATAATTCTTTTTTGTTGGAAGACGGTCCGCCGATGGTCGCCGAAAAGCTTGTTTGCCTGCGGGTATCAGTGGATAGTTATAGTTCCGGAAAGTCATTTCTTATATAGTTCATTTTATTAGCAATGGGAATATCTCTATTTACCGGAAGGACCTTTTGGGCTCTTTTTTGTTTTTTTATTTTTTTGAGTTGCCACAATAGCCCTGCGATTGTTTATGACGAAGGGTCAATACCTCCGGACAAGGCGTTATCTACATTTGAGGTAGAGCCCGGCTTTAAGATCGAGCTGATAGCCTCGGAGCCGCTGGTATCAGATCCTGTGGACATGGAAATAGATGAATACGGGCGTTTGTTTGTAGTAGAGATGCATGGCTATCCGGTAGATAAGAGCAATAAAGGCAGGATCGTGCAGCTGACAGACACAGACGGGGACGGGATAATGGATAAGAGAACGGTTTTCCTGGACAGCCTGATGTTCCCCAATGGGATCATGAGATGGAAAAATGGGTTTATCATTACCGATGCACCCAATGTGTATTATGTGGAAGACAGCGATGGTGATGGCAGGGCGGATAAAAAAGAAGCATTGCTCACCGGCTTTTCTCTTTCCAACCCTCATGTTAATGTCAATAATCCAACCTATGCATTAGACAACTGGATATACCTGGCGCATTTTGGCGCCATAGGGGGCAGGAAGTATGAAAAAGAGTTCGGGGATAAAGGGACAGCAATATATTATCCTGATCACCCTGATGCCCCCCGCCTTCCCAAAAATGCGAACGGCAGAAGCGTTCGCTTTCAACCGGATGGACATAAGCTGGAGATGACGGCAAGCCGTGCCCAGTTCGGGCAAACCTTTGATCCATGGGGTCATCACCTGCTGGCCAATAACGGCAACCATGCCTACCACGAAGTAATAGACAACCGGTATCTGGAGCGTAACCCGGCACTGCTGGTTTCCAATGCCACCCAGTCTATCTCCGATCATGGGGATGTATCAGAAGTATTTCAGACCACCATCAGCCCCGACCGGCAGTTGTTCAGCGGAGTGGGGGTAATGACTTCTTCCAGTGGTATAACCGCATATACAGGAGGAGCTTTTCCTTCGCCGTTTAACGATAGTACAACTTTTGTCTGCGAGTCGGTGAGCAATTTAGTTCATGCTGAT
>JACFNM010000646.1 GCA_019454915.1 Chitinophagaceae bacterium | reverse complement strand
CACTTACGGCAAACAGTAACCCTGCGGACTGGTGGCCCGGGTTAGTGGGCGAAGGGAAGTTTTTTGACCCCGCCAATTATTTTATCATCTGCGTAAACATGCCGGGTAGCTGCTACGGAAGTATCGGACCCTTAGAAATCAATCCGACTACCCATGAACGGTGGTACCACGATTTCCCGCTGTTCACCACAAGAGACATGGTGCGGACCTATCGCGCCTTACGGGAACACCTCGGCATCTCAAAAATTTATGTAGGAATCGGTGGATCTATGGGCGGACAGCAATTAATAGAATGGGCGATTGAAGAGCCGGAAGCTTTTGAAAATATTATAGCCCTCGCTACCAATGCGCAACATTCTCCCTGGGGAATCGCCTTTAATGCATCTCAGCGTATGTGCATTGAAACAGATGCCACCTGGAAAGATAAAACTCCGGAGGCCGGGCTGGAAGGCATGAAAGCTGCAAGGAGTATTGCGTTGCTCAGTTACCGGAACAATAACATCTACAATCTTACGCAACCCAGAGATAAAAAAACGGCGTGGCCCGTTTCTCACTCCTTTGGAGGAGAAGCTGCGGAAAGCTACCAGCGTTACCAGGGGGCAAAACTGGCAAAGCGCTTCAACGCATTTAGCTACTACCGGCTGAGCCAGGCAATGGACGCGCATGATGTCGGAAGAGGGAGGGATTCTGTAGAGGAAGCTTTGGGAAGGATTAAAGCGAGGACTTTGGTTATCGGCATTACCAATGACCTCTTATTCCCGCCCGAAGAACAGGAAAGAATTGCGAGCCATGTACCCGGCGCGGTCTACCGCTTAATCGAATCAGCCTACGGGCACGACGGGTTCCTGCTTGAATATGATAAAATTGAACAAATCCTGAAATCCTTTTTACTGGAGGATAGAAAGAGCTATTTAAAAATTGTAAATCAATAATCATTTATGAATGCACACCGGCAGTTAACAATTGGATTATTTGGCTTTGGCGTGGTGGGTGAAGGACTTTACAAAGTATTGGAGCAGACACCCTCACTTCAGGCAAGGATTAAGAAGGTTTGTATCAAAGACCCCAATAAAAAGAGGAATGCACCGGCAGAACTATTCACCACCGACCGGTTTCAA
Organism: Chitinophagaceae bacterium; assembly: GCA_019454915.1. Classification (GTDB taxonomy): domain Bacteria; phylum Bacteroidota; class Bacteroidia; order Chitinophagales; family Chitinophagaceae; genus Agriterribacter. The sequence goes on along the minus strand of JACFNM010000646.1, from coordinate 310 downwards.
CTACTGGATGATCCGCAAATCAATGTGATTGTAGAGGTAATCAACGAATCTGAACCGGCGTTTGAAATCGTCTCTACTGCTTTGAAAAACGGGAAGGCCGTGGTTAGTGCCAGCAAGAAAATGATTGCCGAACACCTTTCGGAAATATTAGCGCTCCAACAGGAGTATAATCAACCTTTCCTTTGTGAATCCGCTGCCTGCGCTTCCATACCGGTTATCAGAAATCTGGAAGAATACTATGACAACGACTTATTGCACTCCATCCAGGCAATCGTGAATGGCTCCACCAATTTCATCCTTACAAAAATGT
>JACFNM010000645.1 GCA_019454915.1 Chitinophagaceae bacterium | reverse complement strand
AATTGGGGAGCTGGTGAATGAGAAGATTATTGAGGGGATTGCCCACGTGAACAATGAATCGAATGAGAAAGAAGGCACCCGTATTGTGATTGACTTAAAGCGGGATGCCATTGCTACCGTCGTAATCAATCACCTTTATAAACATACGGAATTACAAACCTCCTACGGGATTAACAATGTGGCCATCGTTAAGGGAAGGCCGAAATTACTAAACCTGAAAGATTTAATAAGCGAGTTTGTAGAATTCAGGCACGAGGTGGTTGTCAGACGTACTCAATATGAACTGAAGGAAGCTCAAAAGAAAGCCCATATTCTGCAGGGTTATCTTATTGCGTTGGATCACCTCGACGAAGTGATTGCGTTAATCCGCAGTTCTTCCACACCCGAGATGGCTAAGGAGCGCTTAATAGGAGCGGGTTGGGGACTTGATGAGATTCAGGCAAAGGCAATACTGGAACTACGGTTGCAGCGCCTTACCGGCATGGAGAGAGAGAAGATAAAAGAAGAATACGAGGAGATTATGAAACAGATTGCTTACCTCACCAATCTACTTGAAAATGAAGGTTTACGCTATGAGGTTATCAAAAAGGAACTGACCGAAATAAAAGATAAATTTGGCGACGAGCGTAAGAGTGAGATTCAATATCTCGCGGATGAGATGCGCATGGAGGATTTGATTGAAGAAGAGGACGTGGTGATCACTATTTCACACCAGGGCTATATCAAGCGAACCTCCGCCACTGAATATCGCCAGCAGAACAGGGGAGGCAGAGGCGCCATTGGCGGGCGTACCAAAGAAGAGGACTGGATAGAGCATTTGTTTGTGGCTTCTACCCACCATACCATGCTTTATTTCACCGAGAAAGGCAGGTGCTTCTGGCTCAAGGTGTATCAGCTTCCCGAGGGTGAAAAGAATAGTAAAGGAAGAGCGATCCAGAATTTGATACAAATACCGCCGGATGATAAGGTACGTGCTATTGTAGCCGTGAAAGACCTGGAAGATAAAGAATTTATCAGCAGCCATTTTATTGTTTTGTGCACCAGAAGAGGAATTATAAAAAAGACGCTTTTGGAAGATTTTAGCAGGCCACGTGCAACCGGAGTCAATGCTATTACCATCGTAGAAGGAGACGAATTACTTGAAGCAAAGATGACCGATGGAAAAAGTGAGATTATGATGGCCGTTAAAAGTGGCCGGGCAATTCGGTTCCATGAAAGTAAGGTAAGACCCACGGGTCGCGGTGCAATAGGGGTGACGGGTATTGAGGTTGACAATGAACAGGACGAAGTGGTTGGCATGATTTGTGTTTCGGGAGAAGATCACTCAAAAACGGTACTGGTTGTGAGTGAAAAGGGCTTTGGAAAGCGAACGTTTATCACCGATGAAACCGGCGAAGAAGTTTACCGGATAACCAACCGCGGCGGAAAA
>JACFNM010000644.1:1188-1430 GCA_019454915.1 Chitinophagaceae bacterium | reverse complement strand
CGCCAATAAAGATAGCCTTTGGGTCAAGTGATTATTTTAACGGGCGTCTTAGAGAGGTTCGGCTTTATGATCGGGCATTGAATGAGAGAGAAATAAGGGTACTATTTGAGAGATAGAATCTTATGGTTGGCTAATTTTAAGAAGATTGTAAAATGTCCTGGATAAACAGGTTCAATTTTCCGGTTTTAAAGTAATGCCCAGTAACAACGAATAAGATTATTAAATGAGTATAAATCTTATAT
>JACFNM010000644.1:0-1178 GCA_019454915.1 Chitinophagaceae bacterium | reverse complement strand
ACCAGGAATACTGTTTATACTTTTATTGACACAGTTTTTTATATATGGGCAGGAGAAGACGATCAATTGGGTACAGGAAACGGAAAAAGCTCCCTGGCGTCCCAGGGATTCGCAGGGAGAATTTGTTTACAAAAAAGCGATGTGGATTCTTGGTGGTTGGGATACTCCTCAAACGCCTAATTTCTTGGACGTTTGGAAGTCTTTAGATGGGAAGAATTGGGTGCGTACTATTGAAACCGCACCGTGGATTCAGGGTGACTTGCCTGTATCTCTGGTGTTTAAAAATAAGATGTGGATAATGGGTGGCCGTAAGGTTCCTGGTACTGAATGTAGTAATAAGGTTTGGTCATCGACAGATGGAATAAGATGGGAACTGGAAAGCTCTGCTGCGGGCTGGAGTCCGAGGTTAGGGGCAAGTTTCGTTGTATTTAAAGGTAAGATGTGGGTAATGGGTGGTACTAGCGATTTTTATCATAATAATGACTCCACTCTTATGAACGATGTATGGTCGTCTACCGATGGCAAACAATGGAAGTTAGAAACGGTTAGTGCTGATTGGTCGAAAAGGGCTTACGCACAGGCGGTGGTTTTCGATAATAAGATATGGATTATGGGAGGCGGAAGCCGTGCTCCGGATCCTGCTAAAGCTTTGAACGATGTATGGTTTTCAGAAGATGGTATACATTGGACTGAAGTTACAAGCGCTGCTCAATGGGGTCCGCGGTTGTGGTTTTCCTTAGTGGTATACCGACAAAGGATGTGGGTGCTTGGAGGTTGGTCTGACCAGAATCATAATTTTGGTGACGTCTGGTATTCAAAAGATGGCAAAAATTGGACTGAATTTAAATCGGATAAATGTTGGTCGAGCAGACATGAACATTCTGCGTTTGTCTTCCAGGATAAAATATGGGTGGCTGGCGGGGCTGCCGAACCGAATTATAAACTTAATAGTGAAGTGTGGAGCCTGAAAATTCCCAGAAAGTGGATGAAAAACAAATAAGTAATCCCATTTGCAATATTCGAATACTGAAATGGTGTGTTAAAAAGAAAAGCATTTGCGAGAAAAATTTGGTGTTGGATGTTGTTGTCCAACGTCTGGACAGCCGGTATACCTCAAACTGGCCCGGGGGTTTATTCAAGTGAGAAAAAAAAGATAAGTGTTGAACGAGCCGTTGAAT
>JACFNM010000643.1 GCA_019454915.1 Chitinophagaceae bacterium | reverse complement strand
CACAAAGAAAAGGAGAGTGAAGTATGTTTTATCAATAGTGAAGAAGTGCGTCCGGAGTTTAAACTCAGCTTTGCGCCGGTTGATGTATTCAACTATGTGAGCGCCATGGTAAAGGAACAGGAACGCAATGGCATTTATAACACCCGTGACGCCCTGCTGATACCATATCCCAAAGATGCCGTGGAATTTTGGGAACGGGTGAGAAAGGGTGAAGAGAGTAACGTTCATTAATCAAATATGATTGGCACCTTTTAAACGCTGATACAAAATGAAAGAAAAAAAATCCGCTATTTCCCGCAGACAGTTTGTAACCTCGGCGGCTACTTCTATTATTGCCGGTCCGCTTGCCTTTGAGAAAATTACTGGTGTCAATAATCAAAGAGACGTATTAAGTCATGCCTGCATCGGCGTGGGTGGAATGGGTGGTCATGACCTCCAGCAATTTAAAAGTCATCCCAGGGTACGGATTGTGGCTTTGTGTGACGTGGATGCCAACAACCTGAAGAAAGCGTCGGAAATAGTCCCCGAAGCAAGACTGTATTCCGACTGGCGTGAACTTATTAAGAAAGAAGGAGATAAAATAGATTCTATCAATGTAAGCGTTCCCGACCACAATCATTTTGCTATCGCGATGCAGGGCGTCCGAAAGGGTAAGCATGTGTATTGCCAGAAACCGATGTGTCATGATGTGACTGAGGTACGGACGCTTACCCGGGCTGCCGTTAAAGCAGGCGTAGTGACCCAGCTCGGTACGCAAATTGCGTCAGGCAAAGGAGACCGGACGGCCGTTCAATGGATTAAGGAGGGTATTATCGGAAAAGTGAAACACGCGTATCTCTGTTCTAACCGTCCCGGAGCTATTGCCACCTATCGGCTGGTTGGTCCCCGTCCGGCTCAGGGTCAGGAACCGCCTTCTCATTTGAACTGGGATTTATGGGTCGGTACGGCGCCGATGCGACCTTACGCGCCTGATATTTATCATCCAACAAAATGGAGGGCATGGCAGGACTTTGGTACGGGCTGGTCCGGAGACATCGGGTGTCATATTTTTGATGCGGTATGGAAGGGGCTGGGTCTTCGTCCACCGAAGTCTGTAATTGCCGAAGTGCAGGAGTCCTGGCAGCAATCGCCGGAGAGAAGAGGAGATACCTGGCCGCAGGGCGACCACATCACGTGGATGTTTCCGGGCAACGAATTCACTGAAAAAGAGGTTTTACCCTTAGAATGGTTTGACGGTGAATTCTATCCTCCGGAAGAAATCCGTTCGTTGTATAAGGGAACGGAATATCCGGCTGAGAGTGCCATGCTGATAGGAACCAAAGGTGCATTGCTTATCCCACATGGCGGGATGCCGGTGTTGCTGCCCGGGGAACAATTTAAAGACCATGCTTATCCTGAATTAGAAGAAAGAAATCACTATCACCATTTTG
>JACFNM010000099.1:8832-12538 GCA_019454915.1 Chitinophagaceae bacterium | reverse complement strand
TTAATTAACTGAAACTCCGGATGCAAAGTCATTGCCCAGAGCAAATCCTGGATCACCGGCTCATCGGGATCTTTTCCGAGGGATTTCATTGCCACTGCCAGTTCGCCCTTAGACGGAGACCTCCCTAAAGTACTCCTGAATATCTCCGTGACCATTTTTTCGGCGGACGGATATCGTTGTTTCCAATTCAAAGCGGCACGCCTTAAGGCATCATTAAAACGATCTCCATTGGTCAACTCAAGCGCCTGTAATAAATTAGCCTGCGGCGGACGACTGGTAGAGACGATTTCACGACTGGGTCGTCCCAATGCAGTCAGATAGGCGTCATTCTTCACTAAAGAAGCGCGTGGAAAATCAATCTCCGAACGAATATCTTCCGGCAATAATTTATACACTATGGAGCTATCGCCATACACCGGCTGAATCGCCTTGCTCACCGCGTCCGTAAACTGCTCTGCGGTGAGCCTTCTGCGCAACATACCCGTAAAAACATAGTCGGGCGCTACAATCAGCTCCGCTTCTTTGATGCCGACAGATGGTAATTGATATGTTTTAGAGGTGAGGATTTTAAAAATAAGCTTTTTTAAATCATACCCTGTTTCTACAAAATCATAAGCCAGCCAGTCCAACAAATCCTGACTCCAGGGCTCCCTGTCCATCTCATCAACGGGCTCCACAATCCCTCTGCCCATCAGTTGCGCCCATATCCGGTTAACCTGCGTACGATACAATCTGCCGTTCTTGGGTTGTACCAGAAGCTCAGCCAGTTGTTTTAATTTTTCCTGCGGAATGGCAGTTGAATCTATTTCACCCAATTGCTTATACAACATACGCGTTGGCGCCATTCTTCCGGTGGGTTTATCGCAACGGTTAATCTCAAGCGGGCTTTCCGCAAAAATATTAGCGAATCCATAAGCGTCTTCCAATTTCCAGTCGCTGGTAAAACTATCATGACAGGAAGCACATTTTAAATTCAGCCCGAGGAATATTTGCGACACGTTTTGAGCGGCCTGCATTTCTGTACGTTGACTGGCATTAATCGTGCCTCGCCATTTTATCCCGGCAATGAAACCTCTCGACTCTTCATTTGGACTAATCAGTTCTTTCACAAAGCTGTCATAGGGTTTGTTGTCTCTGAGAGATTGATAGAGCCAGCTCGTGATGTCAAAACGCCCGCCTGTGATATATCCCGTACCGCTATAATCATTACGCAGCGCATCATTCCAGAAAGTAAGCCAATGCTGCGCATAATCACTGTTCCGGCTCAGCAAATTCATCACCAGCATCTCCCGTTTATTCGTTCGGGTATCTTCTAAAAACGCGTCCACGTCTGTTGGAGACGGTAACAACCCGATAGCATCCAAATACACTCTTCTGATATAGGTTCTGTCATCTACTCTCTTATTCCACTCAACTTTATTTTTTTTAAAGTAATCGTCCACAAAAAGGTCAATGGGGTTTTTCAGATCAGCATCTGCGGACGTTGGTATCTCCGGCAGCCTCGGTTCCAAAGCCGCCACCCGGTAAATACTTTTCAACTCTCCCTCGGGCCATGGCGCTCCCTGCCTGACCCAATATTCTATTGTGGCTATTTCCTGCGGTGTCAGACTCTTCCCTTTTGTGGGCATCGCTTCCTTATGACTGCGGGGCAGTTTAATTCGCCTGATTAGATCGCTCTTGCCCGGATCGCCTGCTATGATGGTGGGTCCATTTTCGCCTCCCCTGAAAATAGCTTCCTTAGAATCGAGCCTCAGGTCTCCTTTCGACTTGGCCTCACCATGGCAATTGGTACAACTATGCGCAAAAATACTCCGTACCTGAAGGTTCAGTTCCTGTACCTGTTCATCACTCAGGGGTCCCGTTTGATTAGCCAGAACAAAGGTGGGCTGATTAACAGCAAACTGTTCCGAATCAGATGGCAATACACTGGTCAGGTAATCCTCACCATGGGTTAATGAGGCGCCGTAATGTCCTGCTATTGTTAATCCAATTACGGTCAGCGTGAGGGTTAGTCTTTGAATACGCCTCGATTTTCGGAAATAGGCATAAGTGGTCAGGGCAGCAAGCAACATGGTAGCGATACCACTCCATTGATGAACAAACAACAAATCCCCACCATAATCTTCTGTATTCGCCAATAACAAACCAAAAGCTACAGAAGCTACTGAAGAAAAGAGTGCAATTACGAGCATCACTCTTAAAGCAGAACCAAAATCATTTGACTTCCGTTTCCACACAAGTAATTCCATCAACCAGGCAACAACCAGTAATCCAACCGGGAAATGCACCACCAACGGATGTAATCGCCCCAAAAAAGACCAAAGCCAAAAGGGAGAATGACTAACGGTTTCCGCTTCTTCAGCAAATGCGGGCATCACCATGATCCCTACCAGCAAAAACAGAAAGAATAATCTGCGCAAAGCTAATTTCAACAATCCTTTGTCGGCAAATGGCAAGGTTACCCGGCTCATCAATATCATAGTATTACAATCGTTAAAGAATACAGCAAACAGCCTTAATTACGAATCCGGCAAGATAGGGAATTCCGCTATACTTCATGTCCTGCTCTATCCTGTAAACTCCCGCATCCGCAGAAATATATCCCGGTACCAGTCAACGCGATCATTTTAATACGTCGCGCGCTTTATCACTACCGGACCTATCAGCCCTGATTTTAACAACGGAGAATCTTTTCGGTAATGCTTGTATGTAGAAAACGTATATCTTCCACTCGTCCTTGGCTTACCTTCCAGCAACCATTCCGGCCACTTTCTGTCTTTAATACCATCATCAGGCAGTTGCTCATCACCAATCAAACGGTTTGGCCATAAATTAACCACCGCTATCTCTAACCGATTATCTCTTTCCCTCACCACACCGGTAATATCCACCTGCCACGGATTTATCCATACAACGCCTAAATCTCTCCCGTTTAACTTTACACGCGCCATATTATGCACCTCACCCAAATCAAGTAGTATCCGTTCATTCTTTCCCGGGTTTTCAGTTAATGATAAATCAAAACTCTTCGTATAAACCGCGGTGCCGGAATAGTATTTAATCCCTTCTTCAGTGCGACCCGTCCAGTCCTGTAAATCCTCAAACACTATCTGTTCCGGCCCTCCCCACTTCGGGTCAAAAGATACATCCCATGCACCGCTCAACGTGGTCAGTTCATTATACTGCGGAAAATTTTGACTTGCAGAAGGCGCTGCTGTTGAAGCGTTTTTTCTAAATACGATAAAATAACTCTGCAATGGCTCAAACTGCAGGGGTATAGTAGTTTGTTTATCCCATTTATTAAATTCAGCAAGTGTTCTCATATCACCCGTAACCGGATCCCAGAGCTCAGGTTCGCCGGTAACACATCTGAATACCACTTCGGCTTCCACCGGTTCAGCTGTTTTGTTCGCTACGAAATAAATGTCCATATCCCTGCCTGTACGATGCGTATATCGCAGGTTACCCGACCATTCCATGTCTTCAGGCAGCCCCATATTCGTCAGGACAGTAGCTGTTATGCTGTACAATGGATATAAAGCATCTACTCCTGCACTGATTCCCTGTCCCCAAATAATTTTACCCTTTCCGTACCTGCGTTCCGTATATGTTGCCGGCACTTCCAGCGAACCCCATAATTCCAGAGCCAATGCCTTCACCAGTTCATCAAAATATAACATTCCTTCAACCAGTCTGATTTTGCCCG
>JACFNM010000099.1:0-8822 GCA_019454915.1 Chitinophagaceae bacterium | reverse complement strand
TTCCAACGAGCCCCATAATTCTAAAGCCAATGCCTTCACCTGTTCATCACAATGAGGATAATCTGAAAGCCCCGGTGATTGCAATGGCGGTTGACCCACGACGATTGCGCCGTCATTTACCAGAGATTTTATTTTTTCCAGCAACGCAGGAGTCATGGTTTTTACGTCGGGAAGCACCAACAATCTATAGCGTGCTCCACCGGGGAATACCACTTCATTATTCTCTGCGCGGGCAGTAAGTAACTGACCGGGTGAACAACCGTCAAAATTATATCCCCGTCTGTCACGGATGGGCTCCTCACCACTTAGCGCTGAGGAGGGCGGACGAAAAATAAATGGAGCCCCTTCGGGTGTCAGGTACAAAATATCCGCAACGGCTCTACCCTGCTGCAGCATAAACTGACATCGGGAAATATAGCGGTGGTAAGCGTCGGCCATTGGCCACCAGGTCTGGTTCCTGTCCCAGTGAACGCCATAAGGTCCCATCGTCATTCCGGGGCGCAGGCTGTCTGCCAGGGGCTGGCTCTGAAAGGTGTGATACACAAACCGGTTGATTCCTGCAGCAAAAGCCCAGTCACCCTGCGCTTTCATGGAGCCCGGATGCTGTTTCCAGCCTTCGTCACCCTGTGCAGTAAACGCCTCTGCAGCGATGACGGAAGAACCGTTGACGTGTCCGATGGAGGTTGCTTCAATACAACTATAGGAAGTGTTGAATCCAAAACCATTACTCCAGAATTCACACATGGGAATATCTGCGACTGCACCTAATTCCAAATCGGCGGTCGGGTTCATATCGTAAGGCTCTATAGATAATCCCAACCCATGGTGATGGCTGTATTCCTTCACCATCTGTGCATGATATTCCAGCACCAACTCCTGTGCAGTTTGACGCAGGTCCCATAAAAACCGTTCGCTTACTTCGGGACTGGTGACAATAATTCCATTATACACCGGATAAAAAGGTTGCGGGTCGTAGCCTCTGCGTTTCATAAATTCTGCCCTCATATTCTTCGTCCAGTTCTGCGCGCCCATTTCCCAACTGTCCATGTGCAGAAACCGCAATCCGCCTTCTTTTTTAGAGAGCTTTCCTATCTTCTGAAATATTTTACCGGTGTACTCTTTGAGATGATCATGCAATGCTACAGCATCCATTTTATCTTCTTCAAAACCAAGACCGGGGAAGGGCGCCGGCCGGGTGATGGCTCCATTATTCCGTACACCGAAACGCATGATAGTCCACCTACCGGAGGGTGCCTCCCAGTCTAATGTACCATCAGGCTGAAGTTTGTCAGTGAGGTCAATGATTTGATCCTTATCAATAACAGAACCGGGATTTGCTGCGAGATCATAATCCGCAACCAGAAAGGGTTTTACGCCGGGCATGGAAGAATAGGGCGCCCGGTAATAGATTGCTTTTTCGTCTATATCCTGTATCCTGTTGGTATCTGTGAGGGTAGGAAAAGCAAGAACGGCAACATCCTGATAAAAATCCTGCCACTTTCTTTTCAGTTCGGGAGTAAATACGCCTTCTCCAAAAAACGGCCTCCGGGGTTGGGGAACCGGTAATTTGATTTCCTTTTTTTGACCTCCATCTATCGTAACAGAAGACGACACCAGATGTTGCATTGACTGTTCAGGTTTCACCCAGGGTCCGCCACTGCCCGACCATCCCGGGCCGATGCCTAATGTCATAGAGATATTCAATCGTCTGCATTCTTTTTCAGCATGTGCAAATAATTGCAGCCAGCGGTCGCTCAGAAAATCCACTTTCCCTCTGGGCACTCCAACATTCACCTCAAGAAAAAGCACATAACCGATGCCTGCTTTTTTCATAGACTCCAGGTCTTTTGTCATCCCTTCTTCCGAAAGGTTGCCGTCCATAAAATACCAGTAAACGCCCGGCCTGGCCCAGTCCGGAGGAGACAGGAAACCTTTACGGAGCATTTCAATACCGGTTATTTCCGTTTGCGGTGGCGCGGTAGTTTTTTTACTGCAACTCATCCAGATGAGACTGACAACCAATAAAGAAAAAACCGCTAACCGGCGTCTTAAGAAAAGAAACATATATCGCTGATTAAGCAATAAAAATATAGCTATTTTCTTGTTTTCTGGCGTGCTTGTTACCGGTAGGGTTTAATATTCGTATTCAGGACTTTGGCATCGATGCTGGAGACACTTCACCCAATTTCCCATGAAAAGTCTGTTGGGGCCAAAATGCCATGCTCAGCGAAAACGAAAGGAACAGTCTTACACAGTTGGATGACACAGCCTGATTGTACATTACATTGAACTGTAAGGCCACACCACAATTATTCCGCATCCGGAATCCGGCTAAGAAACTGAAGTTTGAATTGCTCAGCAAGGGAGGACGGCATTTTTATCCATGGCAGAATGGAAGGGAAAATTATAATAAACCAGGGCTTAGTTACAACACAGTCAATGTGGCTGAAGCCTCAATAAGATGAACATCTTTATCGTTGGCTGAAGCCAAACGTCAATGAAAGGAAGGAGACATCTGAAGCCAACGGACTAAATAATAAGAGTCTCGCGGTACACCCACCAGAATTAGCACCTTCATAATTTCAAAGCCAATGAGAATAAACAAGCTGTTTTTAAAAAGTAAAATATTGCCATCTGTTCTAACATGTCTCTTATCTGCAAATACTTGTTTTACCCGGCTTCTCATCCATTATCATTTAATTCAGATAATCTCCTATCCATAATCCGAAGGCTTAGCGGGGGCCCAATCCATTTGCGTCAGCCTTAGCTGGCTTCTCCTCCATTGCCTGCTGCTTCAACTGGGTTCCCAATCTATTGCTGTCTGCTTTAGCAGACACTCTAAAAAATCAGTCTCTTCCTGGCTTTAGCCACATTTGATTTATATTGGTTTAAATGGTAACTTAACTCCAATATAAATAAGCAACTATGAGTTGGGTGAGAATCTGGGTACACATGGTATTTTCGACAAAAAACCGGGAACCCTTTCTAAATTCTAAAGAACTCCGATCAAAAGTTTTTCGGCATATTAAAGACAATGCAAAAGAAAAGGATATCTGGCTTGATTGTATTAATGGATATCATGACCATGCTCATTGCCTGGTTTCATTGGGCAGAACCCAAAGCATAAGTCAGGTCGGACAATTAAGCAAGGGCGAGAGTTCCAGATGGATAAATAAAACAGGAATCATAAAACGACACTTTAATTGGCAGGATGACTTTTGGGCTGTCAGTGTGAGTGAAAGTCATCTTGATTCTTTAAGAAATTATATTTATAATCAGGAAGCACATCATAAGAAGAAAACTTTTTCTACCGAGATTGATAATTTCATGAAAAAGTATGGCTGGGCTTTAATTCAAGGATAAGAAGAATGCGGCTAAAGTCTCAATAAGATGAACATCTTTATTGTTGGCTGAAGCAAACGGCAATGAACGGAAAGAGACATCTGAAGTCTACGACAATAGATAATAATAAGAATCTCAGCAAACGCCCGCCAGAATTAGCACCATTATAATCCCGAAACCAACGAGAATAAACGAAGCTGTGTTTCTAAAGTAACTTATTGCAAAAAATCTATCCCACTAACACACCTGCACCGTTTCAATACCTAACAAGTTCCCTAATTTTTTTATCCGGGAAGCAATATGTCCTATACCGACGGCGCAATGATGTGCGGGCCCCTGTGCATTCCACTGTTCAACAAATTTCCGGGCGCCGATGGAAAAACGATAACGGCTGTTGGTATTGCCTATTTCCAAAATCGGCCCCGGTACGGATTCGGCCTCAGCCACCAGAAATAACAATTTACCGCCGGCTGTTTCTACAACAGATAAGAGCGTAACCGGACCATGCTTTACCGACATTTCTACAGACAGCCCCTTCCCTACCTTACCGTGATATACCTGCAATGGTTTGACTTTTATTTTCCCTTCAGCTATAGCCAGATGCCCCGGGCCATCGTGCCCCATCAGCACGACATCATCTTTAAAATCCATGGCATAGTATTCCGTAAATGAACCGCCCACACCAAAACTATCCAGAATCTTCATGGCCTGTGCATTCTTAATCTCGTACTCCCCGGCCACCGGAACTCCCGTGGCGGTGAGCAAAGAATTTCCGAGAATCACAGAACTCATGGTATCTTCATTTTGCGGATTGCCCGTACCCTTATGATAATAGGCCATCGAACCCAATTGATATTTTTGTACGAGCTCATCCAACGCAACAGCAGTACGTGCAGCTCTCTCCAGTTCAACAGCAGAACAATCAGGCTGGATGTCAAAAATTTCTTCGAACGACTTCAGCTTTGCTGCTATCTGCTGCTCAGTTATCTGTTGGCGGATATGTGAAAGCTCGTCAACCTCAATCACTTCCACATGACCGCCCAATACCGCACAGTGAAGCGTCAGATTGGAATAAATATCCAGCATTCCGCTATAATAGTTCCCCATCACGCCCAGCGTATTATGTTGCATAACGTGCGCCACCCTCGCTGCCCGTATCCATTCTTCAATCTCATTCCAGGCAGGCGGATCATCATGCAACATCCCCGTAACCTGATAAAACGGTATATCCGAGTGATTGAATACGCTGGCGATTTCCGGAACAGGGCAGGCAGAACAATAAGCCAGCCATTCACCCGTCATGCGCGTTCTGTCATTCAACTGATTAAACCACTCGTAATTAATGGAAGATTCCGGCGAAAGGTTAAGTACAATCACCGGTACTTTCGCACGCCGAACTACCGGCAATACCGTAGAAGACAGCGCATAAGTAGTGACGTATAGAAATATCAGATCAACATCTTCCTGACGAAAACGATGACCTGCTTCGAAAGCTTTATCGGGTGTATCAATTAATCCGAGATTTACCACTTCAATATCATACGACTTCAATCTTTCTTCCACCACACCTACGTATCCCTGAAGCCGATCGCGCAGCCCTTCGAATTGTTCCCAATAGGCTTCAAGCCCGATTCCAAAAAGTCCGATTTTTAAGGGAAATTTATTTTCATTCATTTTCCTTTCCTGATTTTACCTGGAACTGATATTGACCTGAACCAACAGAGAATAAAGCCCTTCCATTTTCATAACGTACAAATTTAATTTCCTTTCTGTTGGTAACTGTTTTTCCTCCTTCGCTTATTTGTGAAATATTTGATGTGGGAAGATAAACAACAGCCGTGGTATTCGTCGGTATCTCTATGCTTAAATTAAAATTTTTTGCTTGTTTCGACCATTTTGTTGTAATCGTTCCATAGGGAGATTCATATTTCGTTTCGGCTTCGGTTACATCTCCGACAGGCTCCGGATGGATCACTATTTTTTTGAAAGCCATTGAGCCTTCTGCCTGCCTTATTCCGCCCAATCCACTGTAAAACCATTCCATGAGATGACCCAACATAAAATGATTATTGGAAACAAAACGGTAAGCCTGCCATGATTCGGTCAATGCCGTAGCGCCGTGTGCCAGTTGAAATCCATAGCCTGGTACGTCTGTCCGGCTGTTCATATCATATATCACATCCGAACGCCCATTATCCTCCAATACTCTTAACACATAATGATATCCGATATCACCTGCCGTAAGGCTATTTCCTCTTTCACGAATATCCTTTACCAGATTATCCACAACGGCATCTTTATACTCTGGCTCCGCCAATTCCATATACACTGCCATTGCATTGGCCGTCTGACTTCCGGTAGCGTATTGTGCCGTTTCCTTATTGAAGAATGCAGCATTAAAAGCATTTTTCACCCGCTGTGCTATTTCCTCAAAATAGGCGCGATCTTTTTGTTCGTTCAAGACCTCCGCTATCCGGCTCAGTGTCCGGAGATCATAATAAAAAATAGCGGTGGCTGTAATTCCCTTGGGAGTAAGCTGTGACTCGCCGGGGTTTTTCGGGCCAATATCGAACCAGTCGCCCAAACCGTGAGACAGTATATAATTCTCAGATTTTGCCAGCAGGTAACCCGCATACCGTTTCATCATCGGATAGGCTTCCGACAATACCCGTTTATCGTTATACCACAGATAAACATACCATGGGAGAATAATTCCTGCGCTTCCCCATTCGGGGGAATCTCTGAAACCTTTTTCGAAGTGAACGTACTCCGGTGCAATATCCGGTATTAAGCCTTCGTCTGTTTGTGCATTGATCATATCCCTTATCACCTTCCTGCACAATGTGGCAATATCATAATTGTAGTTGACCGAAGCGCCCATTAAATGACTCTCTTCCAGCCAGCCTAATTTTTCCCGATGAGGGCAGTCGGTGAAAACACTGGCCATATTGCTCTTTATCGCCCAGTTAATCAACACATTCGTCCGGTTAAAGAGATCGTTGGAACAGGAAAAATATCCGGTCTTCGCTGCGCCGTTTCGGGTATGGAGGCTTTTTATTTCCAACACTTCCGGCAAATGGTTGGGATTGGATTCACCCTGCGGAACAGCGCCCTCTATCTGCATATACCGGAAACCATAATAAGTAAATTGCGGCTGCCACACTTCTGAATCATCGCCTGCCAAAGTATAATTGAAATAAACCGGCGCGCCCGAAGCCTCCTGCGTAATCAATCCATCATCTGTGATCAACTCGGCGGGTTTAAAGGTTATCCGGCTGTTTTTTTTACCCTTAACCTTCACCCTGAAAATACCGGATGCATTTTGTCCGAAATCATAAACCCACACTCCCGGTTTAGGTTGCGTAATTTTCTTAACGGTAAAAGAATCCGCAATGATTAACGGCTCTGCAGTTTGAGATTTTAGTAGGGGCGGTCCGTCCACAAGGATGGCGTTCTTCCAGTGGGCGGCGTTAAAGAACGGTTGATCCCAGCCCGCTTCTCTCAGATTGGCATCATAATCTTCACCGCCATAGATACTGGAAAAAGTGATGGGACCCGGATGTGCTTTCCACGAATGATCGCTGACAATATTTTCCTGCGCCCCATCAGCATACTCTATCAACACCCGGCATATCATTTTCGGATACCCGTACGCCATCGTTATTTTCCGGTATCTCTCGCGTGGAATATAATAAAACCCGTTTCCGAGCATCGCTCCCAGCGCGTTTGTTCCTTTTTCTAACCGCGCGGTGATATCGAAGGTTACATAAATAGCTTCCTTATTGTATTGTGTCCACCCGGCATCCAAAAAATGACCACCAACCTTCTCACCATTTATTCTCAAATCAAAATGTCCCAGTCCGGCAATAAAAACTGTGGCTCTCCTGATGCTTTTTTTAACCTCAAACTCCTTGCGCAACAGCGGTAAAATATTTTTACCCGGTCCCCATGCCGGATCCCCGTTACCATGAACACCCGGCACAATCCTGAGACTGTCTGCTAATCTTTCATACGCTATCCATTGAGCGCCTTTCCAATCGTCTTTCTGTAGTAACCCCATTTGCCATGAAGCAACATCACTCCAGGAAGAACTTTGACTTTGGTTATCCCATACTTTTACTTTCCAGTAGTACACTTTAGTGGCTTCTAATGGTTTACCTCTGTATTCTACCTGTATAGATTGCGCCGAAGATTGTTTTCGCGAGTCCCAGATGTTGCCCATATTCTTTTCAATCAATGCTCTGTTGTCCGACACCAACACATGATAAGCCGTTTGCGCAACATTTCTGCTCTCACTCTGAAGTTGCCAGCTAAGCCGCGGAGATGTTTCTTCAATACCCAAAGGGGTTCGTTGGTATTCACACTTCAATCCGGATACGGTTAACTGCTGGGCAATCAGCACACCTGAAAAGAAGGTGAGCAAAAAACATATCCAGACTTTTTTCAGTTCCTTAATCAATCTGCGCAGCATCAACTTCGTTATTTTGCCATTTCCCATAATTCGAAATCTGTCATCAATCCGTAATCGTAAGTATCATATTCTTTTCCTGAAGGGTATCTTTCTATATTCCACCAATGGTGTGGTCCAACCATTCCGGGTCTTGGATTATTATGATGCGGTCCCAACAGATTCTTCAAACTGCCCACAACTTTCACCTCCACATGGTTTGTACCTTCCCTGATTAATGAGCTCACATCCAAAGTATTGGGTTCAGAAAAAATGATTCCTGCATCCTCTCCATTCACTTTAACGGCGGCAACAGTTCCCTTCCAGTCTCCTAACTGAATTTGATAGGTATTCTCCTTCTTCGCAACGTTAAAATCCTTTGTGTAAACCACGTCGAATCCATAAAGCGACAGTCCCTGATTCTTCCAACTGCCTGTACGAATGGGTTGCGACGGAACAATCTGCCACCCTTTACTGGCCGAAGCCAGGTTGAAATCTCCTAAAATATATACCGGTTCTATTTCGGCAAATACGCTCATCGGATTAGCTGTAATCGTTAAGATATTTGTTCCCGGCTTTAAATATTGCCCCACAGCTAAAACAGAAAAAGAACGATCCAGCCACCATTTATCCGCAACAGGAGTGACGGGCTGATTATTGACTTTTACTTCTTTCCATAAATGGCCCTGTTCAATCACAGCCCTGAATGCATGATAATCCACCTTATCATCTATCGTAAAGCGATAGGTAGTCGTAAATCCGGTACCCACCGAAAAGGTATCTCTTCTCACGATATAATCCTTAAACTGCGTGAAGTGATTCCACGGATTTCGGATAAACCCATAATGCATAAACACTTTCCTGGAAGCAGCGCCTACGTGCATATCTGCAAATGAACTGTCTCCCAACTGCAAGTCGCAGAAATCAATCATCAGCGTATTTTCAGCCGGGCGATTCGCCTTCACTTCCGAACCCGCTATCGCCGTTTTTCTTTCCGCGTTCTCATAAACCGGTAATCCTTCTGCTTTTTCAT
>JACFNM010000098.1 GCA_019454915.1 Chitinophagaceae bacterium | reverse complement strand
TGTTACAAACTGGCAATACTTATCACCGTATTTATTCAGGCTTTTCGGCTGGGAGCCGAACCCTTTTTCTTTAAGCAGGCGGAAGGACAGAATGCACAACGCACCTATGCCCGGGTGATGAAGTTTTTTGTTATTGTTGTTTGCGTCATGTTCCTTTTTGTTGCCTTATATCTTGACATCTGGAAATATTTCATTCGCAATAAGGAATTATGGGTGGGGCTGAAAGTGGTACCCATTCTCCTATTAGCCAACATTTTCTTAGGTATCTACTACAATTTATCCGTTTGGTATAAAATAACCAACCGGGTTTCGGCCGGCGCATGGATTACGTTAGGGGGTGCGATAATAACCATAACCATCAATTACTTCTTCATTCCGGAATTTGGTTATATGGCCAGCGCCTGGGCTACCTTCCTTTGTTATGGAAGCATGATGGTTGCCTGCTATATTTGGGGGCAAAAGGCCTATCCGGTTCCTTATGCCTGGAAGAAATTACTTGCATATATTGTAATCGTAGTATTATTATTCTTTGTTCACAAAGGACTAACCGGGCTTTGGCAGCATAGCATATTTAACTTCATATCAGCAACGATGATAATGGCTCTGTTCATTGTCTTTGTATTGAAAGTGGAAAAAAATGAATTCAGAAAACTACCCATTATAGGCAGGTATATTTAAACAGGGAGAAACCAGCCCTTGCCCCGTAGCTCCTTGCACGGATACAATTAATCACCCAATTTTCTTTGAATGGACATCAATTACGACACGAAAATCATTAATCATTTAATTCGTAACCGACGCTCCGTATTCCCCGATCAGTTTGCAACCGGCAAGACCATTCCGGACGAAATAATTGAGCAAATTTTGGAAAACGCTACCTGGGCACCCAGCCATGGGTTGAATGAGCCCTGGCATTTTACAGTCTTTACCGGAAATGGCTTACAACAATTAGCTGACTTTCAGAGTGAACTATACCGAAAGGAAGCGGGGGATCGTTTCGCTGAAAAGAAATATGAAAAACTGAAACGTCAGCCGATGAGAGCTTCTCATGTCATCGCTATTGGCATGAAAAGAAAACCCAATACGAAAATCCCTGAGATAGAAGATATAGAAGCCGTTGCCTGTGCGGTCCAAAACATATATCTCTCGATTACAGCTTATGGGCTGGGCGGCTACTGGACTACCGGGGGAATCACCTATTATGAAAGCGCCCGGACATTTTTTGGTTTGAATGCGGAGGACAGGCTGCTTGGATTCTTTTACATCGGCTATATTGCTACCCCTTCGTCAACGGGAAAACGGACGGGCATCCATGAAAAAGTCTCCTGGATACGTTAACAGGGTATAAAAATATAGAACTAGTAAACCGATCTGACGGGACAGG
Organism: Chitinophagaceae bacterium; assembly: GCA_019454915.1. Classification (GTDB taxonomy): domain Bacteria; phylum Bacteroidota; class Bacteroidia; order Chitinophagales; family Chitinophagaceae; genus Agriterribacter. Next base: position 11,173 of record JACFNM010000098.1, on the reverse strand, counting down.
AACCTATAAATACCTTATATTTCTGTAACTTCGCCAACATTTTTTGAGTAGAGATGGCAACACGATACAAGGAATTTACAGGATTGAACCTGCCGGTCATTGAACAGGAGGTTCTTAGAAAATGGACTGAGGATCAGGCCTTTGAGAAGAGTATTCAACTGCGCAATCATTCAACACCTTTTGTGTTTTACGAAGGTCCGCCGAGCGCCAATGGCATGCCGGGAATCCATCATGTAATATCCCGCACATTGAAAGATTTGGTGTGCCGGTACAAAACGATGAAAGGATTCCAGGTAAAACGAAAAGCGGGTTGGGATACTCACGGCTTACCGGTAGAGTTAGGAGTAGAAAAATTATTGGGTATCACTAAAGAAGATATCGGAAAAAAAATATCGGTTGAAGAATACAATGCCACCTGCCGTAGAGAAGTATTAAAGTATAAGGATAAATGGGATGAATTAACCAACAAAATAGGGTATTGGGTTGACTTGTCCGATCCCTACATCACTTTCGAAAACAATTATATAGAAACGCTCTGGTGGTGTCTGAAAGAACTATACAAAAAAGGGTTGCTCTACCAAAGCGTAAGCATTCAACCCTATTCTCCCGCCGCCGGAACCGGGCTGAGTTCTCATGAACTGAACCAACCGGGTACTTATAAGCCGGTGAAAGATACGTCTGCCGTGGTGATGTTTAAGGCAATCAAAAATGACGGCAGTAACTTTCTGTTCGAAGCAGCTCAAAGTGACGACGTATATTTTCTCGCCTGGACCACCACCCCCTGGACATTGCCCTCAAATCTTGGTCTCACCGTAGGTGCAGGAATTGATTACGCCCTAATCAAAACATTCAATCCCTATACTCATCTGCCCATTAATGTGATCTTAGCTGAATCACTTATTAGCAATTATTTTAAGGCAGAGGACGAAAATGGTGACTTTGAGCACTATAGTAGTGAAACAAAATCTCTGCCCTGGAAGAAACTTCACGCGTTCAAAGGGAGGGACCTGGAAAATCTGAGATATGAGCCTCTTTTGTCCTTTGAAGCTAATTCCCTACAGTCTATCAAAGCCATAACCCCGGATGCCGATCCGTTCAGAGTGATTCTCGGTGACTTTGTAACCACCGACGACGGAACCGGCATTGTGCATACTGCCCCGGCTTTTGGAGCAGACGACTATAAAGCAGGTCAAAAATATGGACTGGGCATTTTAACCCTGGTAGACAGAGAAGGTAAATTCATTGACGGGGTGGGAGAGTTCAGCGGACGATATGTAAAGGACTACAAAAACGAAAAGAACTACAGCGACGTCAATGTGGATATCTGTGTTAAACTAAAAAAAGAAAACCGCGCTTTCAAGATTGAGAAATACGAACATAATTATCCGCATTGCTGGAGGACGGATAAACCCGTTTTATACTATCCGCTCGATGCATGGTTCATCAGGACCACTGCTTTAAAAGACCGTATGGTGGAACTGAATAAGACCATCAACTGGAAGCCCAAATCAACCGGCGAAGGCCGTTTTGGTAACTGGCTGGAAAATATGGTTGACTGGAACCTGAGCAGAAGCCGGTTTTGGGGTACGCCCTTACCCATCTGGAGAACAGCCGACGAAAAGGAAGAAAAATGCATCGGCTCACTGGAGGAATTAAGAGACGAGATAAAGAAGGCTAATAACCAGTTGGGAAATAATACCAATCAAAGCTTTCGGGATAAGCCACTTGACCTTCACAAGCCCTATGTGGATGAAATTGTATTGGTGAGCGCATCCGGTAAACCCATGAAAAGAGTTCCGGATTTAGTGGATGTATGGTTCGACAGTGGCGCGATGCCTTATGCTCAATGGCATTTCCCCTTCGAGAATAAGGAAATATTTGCCCAAAACTATCCGGCAGATTTTATAGCCGAAGGCGTGGATCAAACCCGCGGTTGGTTTTACACACTGCATGCACTTGGCAGTTTGCTGAAGGAATCTGTTCAGGAAGAACTGAAAAAAGCCGGATTGGACGCGGGCGAAAACAAATATCCGGGACTTGCCTTCAAAACCTGCGTATCCAATGGACTGGTTTTGGATAAAAACGGCAATAAAATGAGTAAACGGTTGGGTAACGTAGTAGACCCGTTCGCCACTATCGAGAAATGGGGAGCGGATTCCACCCGATGGTACCTGATAACCAATGCCTCACCCTGGGATAGTCTCAAGTTCGATGTGGAAGGTATAAAAGAGGTCCAGCGTAAATTCTTCGGAACACTATATAATACGTATCAATTTTTTGTTCTATACGCCAACGTTGACGGCTTCTCTTTTAAAGAAAACTATATACCGGCAACAGAACGGCCTGAAATTGACAGATGGATACTCTCTTCATTGAATAGCCTGAAGAAAAGGGTTACCGAATACATGGATGATTATGAACCGACCCAGGCGGGAAGAGCTATTGAAGATTTTGTGGATGAGCATTTAAGCAACTGGTATGTACGGTTGAGCCGACGCAGGTTTTGGAAAGGAGAATACGAATTGGATAAGGTTTGCGCTTATCAGACGCTGTACGAATGTCTTGAAACCGTTCTTCAGTTGATGGCTCCTATTTCACCTTTTTTCTGCGATGCCATTTTCGCCAACCTGAACGAAGTAACCCGGCGTCACAAGGTAGCCTCCATCCACCACACATTATTTCCAGAGCCCGATTTCTCAGTAATTGATGAACCTCTTGAGGAACGGATGCAAATGGCCCAGGATCTGTCTTCTCTCATCCTCTCCCTTCGTAAACGGGTAAACATAAAAGTACGTCAGCCTCTCCGGAGAGTCTTGATCCCGGTGCAGGGAAAAAGCATGGAGGAACAAATCAGCCACGTAGAAGACCTGATAAAAAACGAAGTTAATATTAAGCAAATCGAATATCTGTCCGAGAACAACGGCTTTATCCGGAAAAAAATAAAGCCGAATTATGTCGCGCTCGGTAAAAAGCTTGGGGCAAAGATGAAAGCCGTTAGCGCAGCCATTGCGGCGTTTACACAGGAAGATATTCAATCCATTGAAGCAAACGGTTATCATATTCTAAATATTGATAACGAGTCAATTCGTCTGAATCTTGACGAAGTGGAAATTCAGAGCGAAGATGTTCCCGGCTGGATAGTAGCAAACAAGGGAGCGCTTACGGTGGCTCTGGACGTCACCATCACCCCCGAATTAGAGCAGGAAGGCGATGCAAGGGAGCTTATAAACCGAATTCAGAAAATAAGAAAAGACAACGGGTATGAACTAACGGACCGGGTTCTGGTAAAACTGTCTGAAAATACTCCGCTTAAAGAATCTATCACGGAATTTAATACCTATATTTGCGCGGAAATTTTGGCAGATAAATTAGAATGGTTACCTGATTTGACGGATGGTATTGATATAGAGATTAATGATATACCTTTAAAGATTTTAGTGACAAAAAAAGTTTAACAGCATGGCAACCAACAAAAAAGCAGCGAAAAAGACAGCAACTTCCAAAGCTAAAGCCACAAAAACTGTTGCTAAGAAAGCAGTAAAAGTTGCTAAGCCGGCCGCTACGAAGCCTGCAAAAGCTACCCAATCGGCCAAAGCCGTAAAACCAGCGAAGCCCGCAAAGCCGGCGAAACAGACAAAACCGGCTAAGAAAGCGGTCGCTCCAAAAGCACCGGCAAAAAAGAGCACCAGAAAAGAGGAAAAGAATAAAAAGGTTGCTGCAAAAATGCCGGTAAAACAACCAACGGCAAAAACAAAATCTGTGGAAAAACCGGTCAGGCACGTCGCTGTGAAAGAAACGCCAAAAGAGGTTAAGAAAGTCTTGCCTGTTGCCGAAAGCCAGTCGGTTAAGGCTGCCAAACCGGAAGCCGCAAAAAAGAAAGTGAAGGAAGAAAGGGAGACAAAGCCGGTAGTGATACCGAAACTGAGTACCAGCCATTCCAGAAAATATGAGCCGGAATTTACCCAGTCCGTTCTTGATCAGCCTGAAAAAGAGCCGTCGGGGCCCACACTAAAATACAGCGATGCTGAATTGGTTGAATTTAAAGAATTGATTTTGCGAAAGCTAGAGTCCGCCAAAAAAGAATTGAATTATCTGCAAGGACTCATTACCCGGAAGGATGACATGGGAGGGGACGAAAGTGAAAACAGGTACATGACTATGGAAGATGGCAGTATCAGTATGGAAAGAGAGCAGTTAAGTCAAATGGCAAGCAGGCAAATACAGTATATTGATCACCTCGAAAAGGCAATGGTCAGAATTGAAAACAAGACATACGGTATTTGCCGTGTTACGGGAAAACTGATTGACAAGGCCAGGCTAAGAGCTGTACCGCATGCCACGCTGAGCATTGAAGCCAAAATGGGATACGCCAAAAACCCAAGCGTTCAATAAACAGTCATTTTTAATTCCTCTATATAACAGGATAAAGCCAGGTGTTTGAAAATGCAGACACTGGTCGACTATAAGGTTAACGTTATCGCGTGGCTATTTTACTTTTCAGGAAAGCGCGCGCTTCATGTATAGCCTCACTATCCCCAAATGCATCTTTAGGCAATAAAAAGAAACTCCTGGGATTAAAATATAAATGAAAGAAATGAGGCGTCTCGATCATCTCACTAAATTCACGCCAGGCCCATGTTTTACTTCCTTTTTCACTCTCAAGGAACAGGTGATTTTCTTCGAGAGAAACCAAAAACGTTTCCTTAAAGGTTGGTGTTCTCTTATAAATCGCAGAAGGCAACCATTTCCAGAAAGCCAGCATGAGTATGACCCATAAAAAGAAGCTTATAAAAAATGCCAGGGGCGTTACCTTCTTAAAATAAAACAGCACGGCGGCCAGCGTGGTAAAAACATTGACCAGTATAATCATTAATTTTATCTCCCGTCTGCTTATAAAGTGATAGCGCAATGTCTGAATAACAAGAGACTTCTGATATGATACGGTAACCTGCATGCCTATGGGTAAAAATAAGAAAAGTTTAAATTCCAAATCTAAAAGAAGGAATTTAAACTTATACTGCCAATGAATACCGGAATACCCGGGGTGGTTTCATACAACCCTATCAATCTAAATGAAAGACTATTGGAGTCGTCAGCCAGTCACTACCTGATGTCATGGCATTTTTTATATCCACCATGAGCCGCCTGATAAGGCGTGAGCGATTGTGAACAAGACGCGAGGAAAAGAACAAAAAGAAATACAGCGATTAATCTTACCATTATAAAACAATTTAGACTGTAAAGAAAATACACAGATCGGAAAGGAGGAATTTTTCAGGCGCTATTTCTATAAGATAACAAACAGCGCCGATCAAATTCAAAAATCGAAAGAAATGAGCCTCTAAACGTAAGGTTGTAAAAAACAGGCTTTTAAGAAAGCACGGGAACAACAGGTGTCCGTATAAAAACCAATTCGTATATTATTGGATATCAATAGACTAAAATAAAAAATCCGTTCCGGAACGACCGAAACGGATTTGTACAGATTCTATATCCCCAACCGTCCTTGTTGAATAACATTTAACTGCATCCCATACTGTTTCCGCAGTTCAAACACTTATAACAAGTGCCGCTACGTACGGTAATATGACCGCAGACATTACAGGCAGGTGCATCGCTTTGCATACTCTTCATGTGTTCACTCATCACATTGGCATTAGCAGCAGCCCTTTGCACTTTCGATGGTTGAACAGCCGACCCACTGTTGGGGGATGACCCAACTACGCGAACATCACTCAACACTGGCGAATTATCATATTCTAAGCCGGTAGTGGGCATATCATCCCAGTCATCTGTACCCACATTTCCTACTTCAGGCCTGTCCAACACGTGTACGAGGTCTGTCCTGCCAAGGTACTCGTACGCTAAACATCTGAACACAAAATCAACGATAGATGTCGTAGATTTTATATTTGGGTGGTCCACCATACCTGCGGGTTCAAATTTGGTGAAGACAAATTTCTCAACAAACTCTTCTAACGGTACCCCATACTGTAACCCCACAGAAACAGCAATGGCAAAACAGTTCATAAGGCTACGCAAAGTAGATCCTTCCTTTGCCAAATCAATAAAGATTTCCCCGAGGGTTCCGTCACCGTATTCTCCTGTGCGCAGAAAGAGCGCTTGTCCGTTAATCTTTGCTTTTTGGGTAAATCCTCTCCTTTTCGCAGGTAACGTCTTTCTTTCCACTATTCTGGACAACTGTCTTTTCAACTTTGTGTCCGTTGATTCCTGCATTCGTTTATGCAACTCTTCTAAAAGTTCATCCACGGTAAGCTTACCCATGTCAATGAAGTGACTATCCTGCAAAGCAGAAGTTGCGACGTCATCGTCTTTGGTCTTCTTCGTATCGCTCTTATTGCTTAGCGGCTGGCTCAGCTTAGATCCATCCCGGTAAAGCGCACAAGCCTTTAATCCCAATTGCCAGCTTAGCATATAGGAATCTGCGATCTCTTCCACTTTGGCTTCATGGGGCAGATTAATGGTCTTTGAAATAGCGCCGCTTATGAAGGGCTGCGTTGCCGCCATCATCCGGATATGTCCATGCGCATGAATATAGCGTTCTCCTTTTTTCCCACACTTATTGGCGCAATCAAAGACGGCATAATGCTCGGGCTTCAGGTAGGGAGCTCCTTCCACCGTCATGGTACCGCATATATAATCATTGGCGGCTTCAATCTGCGGACTGGTAAAGCCCAGCGCCTCTAAAAGATTAAAATTCCAGTCATTGAACTGTTCCGGTTTAAATCCAAGTCTTTCCAGGCAGGCCTCTCCGAGGGTAAATCTGTTGAAAACAAAACTGATTTCGAATGCGGAAGCGAGAGCGGCGTCTAATTTTTTGATTTCTTCCGCAATAAATCCCTTTTCACTTAAAGTCTGTGGATTGATAAAAGGAGCTCCGCTAAAGGTCGCCGAACCAACCGCATACTTCACAATGGCATCAATTTCCTTCGGGTTATATTTCAATTGTTGAAGCGCCAGAGGAACGGACTGATTGATAATCTTAAAATAACCGCCGCCACTCAATTTTTTAAACTTGACCAGTGCAAAATCAGGCTCCACTCCGGTGGTGTCACAGTCCATCACTAATCCAATCGTTCCTGTAGGTGCGATCGCTGTAGTTTGTGCATTCCGGTAACCATACTTCTCCCCTAATTCCACCGCCTCATCCCACGCGGCACAGGCTGCTTTTAACAAGTAATCCGGACAGTATTTGGCATGGATACCCTGGGGTTTAATGCTCAGTTGCTCATATTCATCTGCATCATAAGCTGCCAGCCGGTGATTTCGCATCACACGGAGCATGTCTTTCCGGTTTTCCGGAAAACGGACGAAGGGTCCGAGGTGCTGCGCCATTTCCGCGGAAGTTCTATATGCTACTCCGGTCATAATAGCCGTAATGGCGCCCGCTATCGCCCTGGCCTCATTGCTATCATAAGGGATTCCGCTCACCATAAGCATGGAACCCAAATTGGCAAATCCTAATCCAAGCGTCCGATAATCATACGAAAGCTGTGCCACCTCCCTGGAAGGAAATTGTGCCATTAATACGGATACTTCAAGCACCGTCGTCCAAAGACGGACTGTATGCTCAAAGCCCTTAACGTCAAAAACATTATTCTTTTCATCATAAAACTTAATCAGATTCACAGAGGCCAGATTACAGGCGGTATTATCCAGAAACATGTATTCACTGCATGGGTTGGAGGCCCGGATACGTCCACCCGCGGGGCTCGTATGCCATTCATTTATGGTGGTATCGTATTGGGTACCCGGGTCTGCGCAACGCCATGCTGCATATGCAATCTGGTTCCAGACTTCCTTGGACGGGACTTTCTTCATCACCCTTCCGTCTGAACGCGCCCTCAATTCCCAGTCTTCGTTGTTCTTCAGTTTTTCAAAGAAATCATTCGGTATTCTAATCGAATTATTTGAGTTTTGACCACTTACCGTTTTATAGGCGTCCCCCTCATAATCTGAGGAATAACCGGCAGCTATCAGCGCTGCTACTTTATTTTCCTCTTCTACTTTCCAGTTAATGAACTCCATGATCTCCGGATGGTCTAAATCAAGACATACCATCTTAGCAGCCCTGCGTGTAGTGCCGCCACTCTTAATCGCCCCTGCTGCCCTGTCTCCAATCTTCAGAAAACTCATGAGTCCCGAAGAGGTACCTCCCCCACTTAATTTTTCACCCTCACCACGGATATTGGAATAATTAGTACCGACTCCGCTTCCGTATTTAAAAATCCTTGCCTCTCTCACCCACAAATCCATAATGCCCCCTTCGTTCACCAAATCATCTTCTACACTCAAAATAAAGCAGGCATGCGGCTGCGGTCTTTCGTAAGCCGAGGTTGATTTCTTCAACTCTCCGTCTAAGGGATCAACATAGTAGTGACCCTGCGGCTTACCTTTTATACCATAAGACTCATACAAGCCGGTATTAAACCACTGCGGACTATTGGGTACGCAGGCTTGATTCAATATACAATACACCAACTCCTCATAAAATATTTGCGCGTCCTTATCGGAAGCAAAATAATTATAGCGTTGGCCCCATACTTTCCAGCAATTAGCCATCCGGTGAGCCACCTGCTTTACAGAGGTTTCCCGTCCCAGCGATCCGTCCGCCTGGGGAACTCCCGCCTTTCGAAAATATTTCTGAGCTAATATATCTGTTGCTATCTGACTCCACTGCCTGGGAACCTCCACATTCTTCATCTCAAATACCACCTCTCCATTCGGATTACGAATGACCGAGGTACGGTAATCGTATTCAAATAAGTCAAAAACATCCGTGCCCTCTTTGGTAAAGAGACGGTTGTACCGCAAGCCTTTGCTCTGTTTTTCATTCTTCATAGTGACAATAATTTTTTTTCGGAATTACCCTGTCAGAAAATCAACTTTCGATTATCAAATGATAAGAAGACGAAAATATCAGCCTTAATCGTATTGTCAAACTGTTAAATATCAACAGCATGTGGAAAAGTCTCTTTCAATTGCTTCGGTAGTCGCTTTTGTATTTTTTGCACACCCTATTAATAATAAAATTTGGATGTTCGCTGAAAGTTTCTTAAATCTCCTAATTCAAATTCCTGATTCGTTGTAAGACACTCCAGACAAGGAACTGACATTTCATTTACCCGTAACTCCGGCAACGCGGCCGGTTCAGAAAGCATCGAAGAACTCATCTTAATACACGCTTCACATTCATTGCCGGCCTCGAATCCGATTCTTCTATTTATAAAATTAAAATCTCTAACAAACGAACATTTACTACAAAAAAAGCAGAATTTACGCACCTCCTGCCGTTCATACAAAATTACGCATTTTGATTCATGCCTGCCAGTCTCTATTTGAATTTCATAATACTTTATGATACCAGATGAAACACCCGTATAATCTCCAGCAGTTGGTAGTCCAGCTTCGGTATTCTCTAAAATTCAGAGCCTAAGAAATGAGGAAGCATCTTGCGCCAGGTAGGCCAGTCGTGCGTTATATCTTCTCCCCAGATATCCAGTTTATGCGGTATACTCTTTGTATGCAATACCTCGGAGAACCGTCTGTTTGCATTCGGGTCCTCATAGGCTCCGCTTCCCGTGGCAATAATGATTTTACCCGCCCGGATACGGCTTAAAAACCAGTCATCCGTGAGGTTGGGGATGTAGTGAATGGGCGAATTATAATAAACCTGCTCATCATAATATCCATCCGTGTATTCTGTTAAATCATACACCCCGCTCATCGCAATGGCGCCGTTAATCAAATCCGGGCGTTTCAGAAAAAGATTCATCGAATGAAGCGCGCCAAAAGACGCACCGCTTACAATAATGGGCGTCTCCCAGGAAGTATTGTTTTTTATAAACGGAATCACCTCATTAAAAACATACTCATTAAACTGATTATGTCTTATCGCTTTATGGGCTCCTTCCATCTGCTTATTCAGCCAGCTTTCGTTGTTGATGCTGTTAATGGAAAACACCTTTATCTTACCATCATTTATGAACGAACTAATGGCGCTAATCAGTTGGAAACGCTCATACTCCAGAAAATCTGCTGCCGCTGTTGGGATTAATAATAACGCAAATCCATAATGCCCATAGGTGGCTACCGGCATTTCCTTCGCCAAAGCATGACTATACCAGGATGTAAGTTCTCTTTTCATTAGAATAATATTGATTAGAATACGGATTCAAATTCATTCCAATACGCCTTCTTTGATTTCCGTCCACAGATCTCTGTAACATTGCGCTGCATAACCCGATGGCGCAAAACCTTCAACAGGAGCCTTATAAACGCCCATTTTTTCGACATCAGAAAGATAGGGTATATAGTTTTGGAAAAAACGTTTGTCCTTATACAGGGTTTCCATTATCTCATTATGCATATTTTTTCGCAGATCCACCATGGTAAAGAAGCACATCATTTTAGACAAATCGAGGTCCTTCTCCTTAAAATAATCTTTCACCATAACATAAGTCCGTACCGAAAGGGTAGTAGGTATGATCGGCATCAGTACAATGTCGGATGCATGAAAGATGTTTTCCGATAACACGGAAAAGCCCGGTGGGCAATCAATAAACACAAAGTCATAAACCTTGTGTAAAGGCTGAAGGACAGATTTCAATCGTTTCTTCGTTGATTTCATTTCCACTGAAATCACATCAAAACTCTTCGCGGAAAGATCCGCCGGAATAATGTCCAGATTCTCATAATTTGACTCGAGAATGGCTTCTTCCAAATCTGCATCTTTTTCAATGAGCGATTTTATGCCCCCTTTATGTTTCATTTTTGACTGATAATAGAAACTGGCCGAACCCTGCGGGTCTATATCCCAAAGCAGCGTCCTATAACCGTCTTGTGCTGCCAGGAAGGCAAAATTGACACAGGAGGCCGTCTTGCCTACACCTCCCTTCAGATTGTATAAAGCAACTGTAACCATGCAATAAATTTATAATTTTATCTGATAGCGGGAAAAAACAGGTGAATTATGTTATGTTAAATCATTGGTAATCAATAACTGCCAAAGAAAATTAATCTCTCCGTTTCATCTCGTGAAGCTTCTTTTGCATAGCAAACATCTCATCTCTGAGCCTGGCAGCCTCCATAAAATCCATATCTTTTGCCGCCTTCTCCATTCTTTTTTTCACTTTTAAAATTGCTTTTTCCA
>JACFNM010000097.1 GCA_019454915.1 Chitinophagaceae bacterium | reverse complement strand
CTGTCCCATGGGCCTTTCCAATCCCACCGGTATTCGCCGGGAGTCAGCCCTCCATCGTATCCGCATCCCATAAAATAAGGAGAGGCTGCATTCGTATAGTTCGTTGTGAATTGAATATCCTGTATGCTGACCGGTTTATCAGAAGCCACTTTTATATTGTAACGAATATAGCCGTCGTACTCCATGGAAGCATTGCACATAAGCCGGATTCCGTTTTGCTCAGCCGGGGCGCTCCACCGGATCAGTCCATCACTGATTTTTTCGACTTTGGCATTTTTACTCCGGATGGGTATCGTTTTTCCATCAGCCACTATGTAGAACGCTATCGGCTTGGCTAACACTTGCTTATTGTTTATCGTAATGCGCTCTATCAACCCGTTGTCTCCTACCTGCACCTGCTTTCCGGTGGCTTCAATTTGCCTGCCGGTAATCACCATTGGTTGATAGGGTGTTACCGGAAGATCGTCTATACCGATGGTGGAGTTCAACCATCGGAGCCTCGAGTGTCTCCACAAATCATTGTCTCCGCGGTCGGGGAGGAGATTGTTATCCACATGAATGTTTACCTGAATCGTTTGGGCTGGCATGCCATCGGCCGATACGGTTGCCGTTCCGGTATATTTTCCCGGCGCTGCGTTTTCGGGAATTTGTATACCGCACCATAGCGCCTGCACGCCTTCTTTTTTCAGGTTAATCTGGAAGCGAACGGGCTTACCGTCCCAATTGATTCCTTCCTGGTTAAAACAAGTGATGTCATCTTTTTTTATGATGGCGGATTTTCCAATGAAGTCGCTGAAACGCACTTTAATATTATTGAGCTGTTCAAAAGGCGCCCATATGCCGATTTGCCAGGTATAATATTCGTTTCGCGAAGCGTAGCCGGTAAAGGAATCTGAAGAACCATGGGTAGTCCATCTCCACGGTAATTGATCCGGTAAGCGGATCGGAAAAGCCCGGTCTTCGGGAAACAGGATGAATGATTTTTCCGGATGGCTGTCTTTGAGATGCATTTCTTCCAGTTGCGTAGCTATAAGCCCCATAGGGGTAAAAAAGTCGAACTCGGTTCTGCTTTCAAATCGCTCCACGTGAGCAATGGGTAATTTGTTTCTATTAGACTTCACTTCGGCCAACCATTTCTGATCCATAAGAGTATAGATGGTAGTATCGAGGTAGTCGTTCCAGGGTTTTCCATAACGGGCATCATTCCATTTTTCCCGGAACTTATAGGGCAAATAGTACACCGCATAGTTTTTCGATCCCGGAACCGGTTCAAAAGCAAAAATTCCTTCTTCATTCGTGAGCTTAAATACGTGAATATTTCTCACTTTTCTGCCCGTTCTATTTTCGATAACAACAATTCTTTTGGTCTCAGGGTGACGATCGGGCCGTCGCCAGGGCAGCGACACCAACACTGCATTCCGCGATGGATCCTTAACGCGCACAATCGCTCTATGGTTACCCAGGCTATCTACATTCCAAAGCGAATCAGCCACCACAAAAGGCGCGGCATCCGGTTTAAAGGGCTGATACTGGCTTTTACCGTCGTATCCTCCACTTTGTGCGTTTGTGAAGTTGGGTAATCCGAAGAAGAGCAGGGCTGCAACAACATATATTGTTCCTGTTTTTAATAAAGGATAGAATGTCATTAATACGGTGGGTTTAGAAGGTTATTCGAATATATGACAGAGATCAGATAATCAGGATCCTAACTGTAAGTTGGGTAATAATTTGGATTTTACCCCCTGTTTCTAATAGAATTCATTTTTTACCCCGGGATTACTCATCCTGAGTCGCCAGGTAATGATAGAATCCTGTACCTGCCGGCTTTGTTGTGCTCACGGCAAGTTGCTCATAAAGATGTGCGGTAGCTTTCAACAAAAATGCAGGAAAAGATTACAGAAATAGTAGGTGCATGCTGGTGAAAGTTATGTTAAAGTAATAAAGCGAACCGGCTGCATACGAAATGGTATAACTAAACCCGGCCAATACGACAGAAGGAATCGTATTAATAGTTGAAGTAATATCCGTTTAACCAATGGCTTATTCCGGTGAAAGTTTTTCCTGGAATTTCTCATTATTTATTACAAGAGAATTGGAGTGACCTATTTACCCGGATTTGTAAAGATGTATCTTAGAGCACTTAAATTTTATCAAATGCGAGGAGCAATCATTATTACACCTGTTAAGAACTCTATTGATACCGCCAAAAAATCAATTGCCGCAGTGCGCGCCTGCGCGCCTGAAAATTCCTATTACGTTTACAACGATAATAGTGATGTGCCGGCAACCGAAACTTTGGAAAGATTATCGGAGACTCTCAAATTTAAGCTCATCCATCTTTCTGATATTACCTCCAAACCATCGCCTAACTACGATATCGTGTTAAGAGAAGCTCAGAAAAAGGCTTTGGAGCAAGACAAGCATCTTATCATCGTAGAATCAGATGTTGTAATAAGACCGGAAACGATCCCGTCTTTACTTGAGTTTGCTAATCAAAAAGAAAAACTTGCAATGGTTGCAGCAATAACCGTGGACGAGTCCGGAGAAATAAATTATCCATTTGTTCCTTTCAAAGACGTACCGGAAAAAATTATCCCTACACGAAAGATTATGAGTTTCAGTTGTACACTCATTACGAATGAGTTTATGAAAAATTACAGCTTTGCAGACCTGGATCACTCGCAGGATTGGTTTGATACTATTATTTCCGAAGACGCTATCAAAATGGGCTTCTCTAACATCATCTTAAAAGATGTCTCCGTCATCCACTACCCACATTCCAGCAGACCATGGAAATATCTGAAATACAAAAACCCTTTGAAGTATTACTTTATTAAAATTTTCAAAGGTAAAAAAAGCCTGCAGTCGGGTGCGTCACCCAGTACGACGTAAGAATTATTTTTCGGCTTAGGGCAGCGCTGTTCTATCATTCTTAATAGAGTTGGTGGATACGCAAGACAGATCTATAACTGACTATAGTTTTGCCAGATTTCTTCTGTTCCGATGAGGACTTCATCACCGGGCAGTCTTGTGAAGAGTGGAATTCCGGCGAATGAAGGTGCTTTCGTTTGCGATATCGTTAATAAACCTGGAAATGTTTTTCGCCTTATTTTTGCCTATTCCTTCCACTTTTTTTAATTCCTCTTCCGAAGCATTGATGACTGCTTTCAGACTGCCGAACTCTACTATCATCCGGGTAGCCAGTGCAGGCCCAATACCGGGTATTGCCTGTAGAAAAAACAAGCGACGGCTGTGCGGTTTTTTAGGGCGATAATTTTTCAGCGCAGCAATTTTCGATGGAGTGGCAAGGTCCTGTTGGGCAATTGTAAGTAGTAAGGCAGCAGTATCTTTCTTATCTTTAGAAAATATAATGGGTACCTGCCAGGAGATTAAAACGGATAATATGGCGCCTCGTATAGCATTGGGATGCATTTCATGAGCAGTGGTATAAGGGTTGCCTTCTATGATTAACAATAATCGCGATACCGAACGTTTCAGTCTCGCTATCTGGTCAAACAGGCGGTTGTTTATTATGCTCTGTACAAAATCTTCTGCCGATTTCCGTTCTATTCCAATGGTTCCGTTAACAATATAATCCCCAGCGGATAGGCAAAGAACAGACAATGTTACGCCTTCAGTTTTTGAGAGGATCTGCGGAATACCGGAGGGATTCTCTCTATAGTCCGCCTGAAAGGAAATAATAGACATAGGTAAGCGGTTGTGATGTAATGAAACCCGGCGTTCAAATATAGGTAAAAGTTTATTCGTAAAGAAGAAATTCCGGCGCCTGACGGGATGCTCCGGCTAACCACCCCGTGCTGTGCCTCATAGCTGATCGCATTCAGCCTGCTGTTCATTGGTGATCCACTCACTGCGATGGGTAGACAAAGACCGCTATCGGTAACCAGCCCGGCTTCCAGTATATGATACCGGAAGCTGACTCCCGTTTTGGATTCTCGTTTTAACCCACAACCATACCGGTCGGCGCTGCCGCTGATCACTCCGGAGCCGTCAAAAGCGATGGTGTAACAGCCTTGTACGCGATAGCACTCCAATACTTTTTTCTTCAATGAGATAACTTATAAGAGCCGTTTGCACTGAGGGGAGCTTTTCGGGTTGCAGGTGTTTAAAGAACAATTGAACCGTATTCTGATGGGGTAGTTTGCAATGGAATAGTTTTTCAAAATTGGAGCAAAACTCCCGGCTATACTGCCGATCGTTATTGAAGGCGTTGCGGCTTCGCTCTTTGAAGTTAAACAGGGCAATGGCTGCTGAAATGATTTCCTGTGGTGTATACACCCGCTGTTTGCGGTGATCCGGCACTGCCGCCAGCAACTTCATTAACCCGGGAAAATGACTGTGAGTAACAAATATAACGAAGCTACTTCAGCCTGCAAGGGCTTTTTGTCCTCTTTACTGAAATAATATTCCCATTAACCAGAAAAATATTTCTGTACCTATACTTCAAACCCAATACAGGTAGGTGAGTTATTTTAATTCCGAATCGCTGAAGCATGGCTTACCTTACCGAACTCAAGACGGAAATCTTAGAAGTTTATCCTGAAATTTTCGAGAGGGTGGTAATACCGGATTCGCTTTGAGTTTTTATGGTGCCGAATCCGGGAGCGAACCATTCTGTTGCATTAAAATTCAGAGGGATAACAATCGGTCCGGTTTGTACGTTTAGTTTTACCTGGTAAGTAATGGTGACGCAATCAAACGATCCGGCTTTTGTGGAAATTTTTTCTGTGCCGGTTACCCGTCTGTTGGAGATTTCCAATTGCAGTATTTGTTGAACACCGTTATTGTCTATTTCCATTAAAAAATGGCCGTCCTTTAGTTGATCGCCGGTGCGCATCTTTGCCGGATATTCCAGTAAAGAATTTTTTTTGATAACAGCCTGATTTTTGTTGAATTGCTCCGCTTGTTGCCGCGGAATAAACATAGCCATATCTACCATAAGCACCCCGTTGTTGCAGGCCACTTTATACAACCCCGACCCTACCTGCCTGCCGTCGCGGTTGAGCAATGAAGTATGGAGCATCGAAGAGAGTACATTGTCTTTTTCCCGCTGAACGGAAGTGGTTATTTGTATTGAACCGTTTGATATCCCTTTATTACTCGTTTGGGCAAACTGGATGTTTCTATTTTGCTGCATCAAATAGAAGGAAGAGCAAACCTGGGATGATCCTTCGTGGAATAATGAAAATAACAGCAGTATGGATAGTACACTTTTCATAATTGCCCAATCTACGTTGAAAGATACCGAATTATTCATTTTTAACGGAACATCTTCCCACAGGTAAATAGTTTAGGTAGTATAAACAGCCAATTACGCTGTTTTTTTATCTTTAGTGAACAGTTTCCCCAGAAAGGTTTTGAAGGTTAGCATTTGTCGTCCCAGATCACTGCTCGAGCCTAACTGCATAGCGGCGCCGATCAGTTTCTTTATCAGCCCTCCGCGTGAATACCAGAACATGCGTCCCCCGATATAACTGAGCCCTAATTTTAGCGCCATGCCCAATAAATTATCTTTGAATTTACCGGAATCAGTAAGAATACTCTCCATACCGCTCCTAAGCAGATTGACAGGTGAGAGGCTTTTGTAGGTATGTTTGATCTTCTCCCGGAGGTTGTCCTCCATAATGCGGGTCTGCTTCTCCAGTGCTTCTATCTTTTCCCGGATTTCCTGTCTGCCTGGTCTCCTGCTCATTTCATTATTAGATTTATAACCGTTGAATAGACCGGATTTTCGATCAGCTTTTTCCTTGCCAGAAATAGTATTAATCCCAGGAAAATATATGCGCCGGCTATTATCAGAAATCCGAGATACATTTGTCCGAGCCACTTACCGATTAATAATGCTACAGCAATATTTAATGCAACGAGTACAATAACACCGATAAGGATAAATATAAACTTTGAAACAATAGCTGAAATGATGGCGGCAACTTTATCCGTAATTTTAAGTGTCCATAGCTCTATTTTGGCTTCAAAAAACTGTTCTGTATCCTCAACGATGGAAGATATATTATCCGGTATTGAATCTTTCATTTTGGAATTATTTTATCGTTGCAATGATGGCATAATGATGCTGTTCAGCACCGGACTGCGCATAGCTGTCGGGATAAACAGATAACCTGACATCGGAATGATTCCGAAAGACTCAGGCGAAGTGCTCCTCCACTTCATCTTTTGCTTTATGATACTTGTCTTTTACCTTATCTACAAAGTCATTAAAACTATCTTTTAGGTGATCTCCCAATTCGGACGTATCTTCAGAAATCTTTCTCCTGGTTTCTGATCCTTTGTCGGGGGCAAACAGAATACCGGCAATGGCTCCTGCGGCAACGCCTGCCAGGAATCCGAGTAGAATTTTAGAATCTGTTTTCATATTAAGTGTATTTTAATGAATGACTAAAATCTTACTTGTCTGCATAAGATGTTTTTTGTTTATTCCTGGTTAACACAAACCAGCAAACAAGCGAATGCCCCCGGAACTCATATCTAATAGTATAAATATGGGCTAATTCCGCTATCCCGCCACTAAGTAAAGTTAAAGGATAAAATCAGGTAATCCTGCAGAAGAAAGTTATAATTATTTGAACCTTACTTTAAATGACCAGGTAAAGGTGAAGGTGGCGATTAGTTCACCCTCTTCATTGGTTCCCATCGTTTGCACGGTGATGGTATTTGATCCGTTGGCGGAAATGGCCTCTTCTACTGCATCCCTCAGGGCAATCCCGTCTTTACAGAGGAAGGTGGTGATTCCGGTAGCCTTTTTATAGTATTCACCGCTCATTTCAATGAGCAGCATAGAAACCGATGGAGTGCGCTGATATATGTGCATCATTGCCAGGGCGCCGGTACTCATTTCGGCGGCCATAGAAAGACAGGCAAAATAGGTGGAGTGGAACGGGTTGGTGGTGAACCATTTGAAAGGAACGGTAACAGCACATTTGGCTTCTGATATGGATTTAATTCTTACCCCTGTGAAAAAGGCGCTGGGTATTTTGGACAGGAGGTAAAAGCGAAACTTCAGCGGATTGCCTGCAAGTTTTAAAAAAGGATTCATACAGGTTTGGTTTCTTTACACAATTCTTCCAATGGTTTATAGTTGCTTGTCAATTTCAACAACGCACACGGCAGCTTTATCGTCTGTTGCCGCTGTTTCAAACTGAATGGTTCCCGAAGCATTGCTCTGGTAGCTTGCCGTACCTGAACTTTGTCCTTTTAAACCGGTATGAATACGCGTTGCGAAGTCAGTTTCGGGTCTTTGACTGAACGTTTGATTGAGTGCGTACCAGTCTAATGGTTGCCGGCTGACCACCACCACCATCACGTCGCGGGTTCCTATGCTATCCAGGGTAAGACTTTGAGCGCTTGGGAACAGGCGATAGCCCGTGATGCCGCAGAACGGAGAGTATTTCGTTTGGCTGGGATTAGAGGGGTCGGGGTATGGAAATAAAGTATAGCTTGTCCCATCAGTTTCTTTACCGAAAATATAAGTATAGCATTCGGTGTTGTTTTTAACCTCCATCTTAAATCTCGTGCCTGCTCTGACCGGCGTTCTTGTTTCGAAATTATTCTCTTTCCGCAGTTGCAGAGGGATATATCCCTTGCGTACCATTTTGTTACCGTCAAACTGTACTTCCACTAATCCTATTTCGCACTGAAAGGGAACGTTCGCTGCCGCTCCTGTTTTAGCCATCGGCTCAAGCCCGTAAGCCTCCCGCACGTATCGGTTGAAATCGCCGTAGCGTACCCAGGCAAATCCGTTGTTGCCCCATTCAGGACCCCAACTATTCATGATTAGAAAAGAACCGCCGTATTTGCTGTCATCATAGCCCACTACACATTGTGCATGGCCGCCGAAGCCCATCATCGAGGCATCTCCGGGTTGGGGAATCCACACATCTTTTCCCATCATATCCTGCATATAACTCTGCCCGACCATCATCCCTATAACCACCGGAGCGCCCTGTGCCAGGTTTTCTTTGATCGCTCTCAGGTCAAGTGCGTCTGTGTTGTCGCCTTTGGTCAGCCTGTTGAATCCCCTCATCTTAAATTGCCCGGCCTGCTGGATCAACGTATTGGAAGGCATTCTTGAACAATCTCTGTCTGTATAAGGAAATTGTTCATAAGGAAGTGAGCCCTGTTTGGTCATATACTCCATAGCCCTGAGAATATAGGAGCCCTGACAACCGTCGAGTCCGATTTGATTATACAGGAAAGCCGGACTAAAAGATATCTGCCCTCCTTCCTGTCCTGTTCTTGAGGCTTCTAAAATGCTCCTCGCCGCGTAAGCGCTGCTCCATGCCACACAACTGCCCTGTTCTCCCTGGTTGCCCGCTTCCGGAGCGTATCGCTGAAGATTAACGGCCTCCGGCAACGGGTTCCTGGTATTGTCTTCCTCTAAAGCTTCGTAGATATTAGCTTTTGCAAATTGCTGCGGGTCCAGAAATCCACCCGTTGTCAGGAATCCGCCTGCCTGGTTCAACAGGCTTCCGCATCCGTCTGAACCCATCAAATAATAGCCGCCTACGAGGACGACTCCCAGGATTAACATTCCTTTTAAACCCAGAAAGCGCATCAATAGCGGTATAATGGCGATGAGTCCGCCGCCGCCTGTTCCACCTCCCCGGTTGCCACGTGAATTATCATCCTGGTTATTATATTGCTCCTCCTGACCGCGAGGGTCGTCCGTCATTCTTATCGGCATGGGTGGTTAGGTTTTTGGTAGATTAAATGTAAGAGTTTTTTCTTATTTCTTTTCAAATGCCTCTAAGCCACAAATCAGCCATTCCTGAAATTCTTTTGCATTGGGAGTATACCCTATAGGGTTATTCAATAGTTTACCTTCCGGAGTTAAAATAACATATAGGGGCTGAGTGGATTTTCTGAAATTTTCTGTCTGGAAGGTCGCCCATTTATCTCCGATCGTTCTAATATCTTTCTCCCTGCCATCGGGGAAAGTGTAGATAAATCTTTCCGCCGGAGCGAGTTTTTCCCGGTCATCTACGTACAGGGAGACGAGGGTGAATCTTTCATTCAGTAGCGCCGCTATCTCCGGCTTGGTCCATACGTGTTCTTCCATCTTTCGGCAGTTCACACACGCCCACCCGGTAAAATCAATAAGAATGGGTTTGTTTTCGGCTGCGGATAATTGTTTTGCTTTTTCAAAATCATTAGTTACATGCGGTTCAACGCGATTTTCATCCGTATGTGAATTTCCATAGATACTATAGCTCAGGGGAGGTGGAAAGCCGCTGATCGCTTTCAGGTTGGCCCGGGAAGTGGGCGTCAGCCCTTGCGCGAGGTAAAGGGCGAAAGCAAATGACAGAAGTCCTAAAATTTTTCTTGTGACAGATATCTTTTGACCTTTATAATCATGGGGCAGACGCAACCATCCAAAAAGATATAAGCCTAACCCTATAGAAATGAGGAGCCAGATACCGATGAATACTTCTCTCTTTAATAAGCCCCAATGTTCTACTAAATCAGCGTTGGATAAGAATTTGAAGGCCAGGGCCAACTCCACGAATGCCAGTATTTTTTTGACGGTATCAAGCCAGCCGCCGCTTTTAGGCAGCGATTTGAGCCAGTTAGGAAACATGGCAAACAGCGCAAAAGGCAGTGCCAGCGCAGTACCGAATCCCGCCATCCCGATAGTCAGCGACCAGGCTCCCTCAGAGGCGGTACCCACCAAAAGAGTGCCTAAGATTACGCCGGTACAGGAAAAGGAAACGATGACCAGCGTTAAAGCCATAAAGAATATGCCGCTGATGCTTCCTATATTACTCTTCGCATCAGCCTTTCCGGCTATACTTGCGGGTAAGGTGATGTCGAAGTAGCCGAAGAACGATATGGCGAAAACAATAAACACTGCAAAGAAGAATACGTTGAGCCAGGCGTTAGTGGATATATTATTAAATATCTCCGGTTGTACGTTTCCGATGATATGGAAAGGAATGCTGGCTAATACATAGATTAAAAAGATGAAGAAACCGTACAATAACCCGTTGCTTACTGCCTGTTTTTTGTTGGACGCCCTGTTGGTAAAAAAGGATACCGTTACGGGGATCATGGGGAATACACAAGGCGTCAACAGGGCAATAACGCCTCCGATGAGTCCGAGCAGAAAGATGGTGAATAACCCCTGACCCGTTTCGGTTTCGTCTCCACAGGGAGATCGCGGATTGGATAAATCAACGCCTGTTAACTTTAATTGTTCCGATGAAGCCGTTATTGTACCGCCTTCAAAGTGTACTGTTTTCGTTTCTTCAATGGGGACGAATTCTTCATTATTAGAAGCAAAACCGTGAATCTCTACCTGCATGGACTCCGGTACGATCCCGGTAATGTGTACCTCCTGCGTCAGTGTGAATTCGCCATTGTACACTTTAAGTTGTTTATTATCGAATACGGGGTCTTTAATCACGGATGGTTCCGGTGACACCCTGAGATCACCGGATTTTTGAATGTCGGGATTATCCCAAACGATGCTTAATCCGTCTAATTCAATATCTGCGATCGTGTCTGCATAGATATGCCAGGAGGGCGCCAGTTTTGCCTGCAGGGTGACGACATAAGAACCTGAGTCTATCTTACTGCTGCTTATATTCCATTGAAAAGGATTTTCCTGGGCGATGCCGATGATGGGCAGGAGTAAAAAATATAAAAAAAATTTTGATTTCAGTTTCATGAAAAGATGAAATGGTTATACGGTGTCACCCGTATATCTGGTTTCCAAATAGCGACTTATTCCGTGACGTCAGTTTCCGTTTCTTCCGATTCTTCCCGGTTTTCGTTCCATTGAACGATGAAATTGTTTCTACCCTCGCCGGTGATGATGCTCATGTATTTCTGTTGTATGAGTTCAAGCATGGACAAAAAGAGAAATATGGCATGGATACGATTATCACATACCTCAAATATTTTATTAAACGTAACGGTTTTTTCCGCCCTGATGGTGTCTAACATATATTCCCGGCTCTCTTCCATGGTATAGTGATAATTATATACCACATGCTGGGGCCGATTGTTTCGTTCGTGCAGCCGTTTCATGACCCGTTCAAACGCTTTCATCAGTTTGAACATGGTGATGGTTTGTATTTCCGTGCCTTCACCTGCTTCTTCGCCTACCTGCGCGAGTTCTTTTTGAATATTTCCTCTTTTTACCATCAGCATGCGGATGGCTTCCATATCTGCCATCTTCGCCGAAGCCTCCTTAAACCGTTTGTATTCTAACAGTTTATCTACTAATTCTTTTCGCGGGTCAACTTCGTTGCCCTGCTCATCCAGCTCTTTCCTGGGCAGCAGCATTTTTGCTTTTATCCGCATGAGGGTAGACACGAAGAGAATAAATTCACTGCTGAGTTCGATACTCAGATCTTCCATCCGATGCATATAATCGGCAAAATCATTGATGATTTTAGTGATCTGGATATCATAGATGTCCAACTCGTCTCTTTCAATGAAAAATAGAAGAAGATCGAATGGTCCTTCAAATTGCGGAAGTTTAATCTGGTATGTTTCTGTATTCACTGCAGGATATTTTTACTTGATGCCATCTGCCCGGTTTTTGACATGACAGACGGCATCAGGCAAATGTAAGCAAGGGAAATCAGTTTTTAAAACGATAAGTGAGTCCGATTCCCATTAACTCTTTCATTTGGATTTTTGGACCTGCCGGATCTCCGTTATTATCCACTGTTTTAATATCATCATCGTAGATCAGATCCAGGGACAGACTTACCGTAATCAATTTTGTTAATTTAACCAGCAGCATATTCGTCATATATAAATCTATGTTCTGCGGGTTATGTAAATAATTGGAGAAAAGGTCCAAACGGCCAACATAAGAGGCATTTTCACTGATATCCGTTTTATAGTTTACAGAACCGAAGGCTCCGAATTCGCCTTTCGACTTCTTTCCGGGATCAACGCCGTAGGCTCCCTGGGCGGATAGGATGTCATCGTTAACGATGGTTAACCTGCCCGTGACCGGAGATAGGGAAACCGAGAATTTATCATTGGGTTGATAGGTTATACCCGGTGATAATAATAGATAAGCCGGAGCGAGGAAACCGGAAGTGAGAATCTTGGGGTCATCGCCCGGATAGGTATACCCTTTGGCGAGCTGGGTTCTGAAGTTAAATAAGGCACTGGCATACCATTTTCCCGTGCCTAATTTATACCCGTACTTGGAAAGAAAATCAAACCGGTCATCGGCTTTTCTGGTACCCAGGCTGGTAGTGTTTACGAGCCCGTAGGCGATATCAAGAGAATTGTCCCAGATAACCCGGTCTTTTTTATAGAAGGCGTATAAATTTAATAAGGAAGCTATTGACAAAGAAGACTTATCACCCCCGGCAGCCCAATTGCTTAATGCGCCCTGGTTCACGTTGACGCTGAAAAGCCCACCTTTTTTCCAGGTTTGCGAAGTGGTGTCATTCGGGTCTTTTTTAATACTACTTCCCGAAGCGGCTTTTAATTCCCTTACCGTTTGATCCTGTGCAAAAACGATCGCAGAAAAAGAAAAAATAAAAACAAAACTACTGAGCAAAACT
>JACFNM010000096.1 GCA_019454915.1 Chitinophagaceae bacterium | reverse complement strand
AAGATTTTTTTTCCCTTCACTTTTGAGAACTCTTCCTTCAGCTTTTTTTCCACCTGCGCTGATCCAAATGTAATCGCATCCGCATAGCTGGCGCCTCCTCTGAACATAGCGGTGTTGTTATTTTCTTTAAACGGTTCCAGTTCTTTTTCTTTGATGGAAGAATGAATAGGTATTTTCTTCAGGAAGTTGGGACTGATTTTTTCCTTAAACGTGTTTTGACCTATCGTATACACGATTTTGCTGTTCCCAAAAACCGGTTCCTTTTTGTATGCGGTTTTTAAATAGAGGGGGATAAGTCCGGTCATCCATCCACTACAGTGGATAATATCCGGGGGCCAGCCAAATTTCTTTACGGTTTCGAGAGCGCCTTTACAATAAAAAATTGTCCGTAGCCAGTTGTCGTCAAACCATTTATCGTTCTCATCGGCAAAAACAAATTTTCTCTTGAAAAGGTCCTCGTTTTCAAGGAAATAGATTTGCAGCCTGGCGTTCGGTAAGGAAGCTACCTTAATCTGCAGGGGAAAGTCCTCATTGTCTACGGATACATTAATTCCGGATAACCGGACTACCTCGTGCAGCCTGTGCCTTCGTTCGTTGATTGTGCCAAAACGGGGCATAATGCAGCGCACTTCAAAACCACTTTCATTCGTTTTTATTGCCAGATGATTTACTATTTCCGAGAACTCGGTAAGCTCAAGATAGGGAGACATTTCATTAGCAATAAAAAGAATACGTTTCTTAGTAGACATCTTCCGTTTAGTGTTAAGTTAGAATTAATGATAATGGGTAAGAGTTTGCAAAGGTAGGTTTTTTTTGCTGAAACTGTGGTCACGTAGCCTGCAATTACTACTTTTAGCCCCATAATGTACATCTTTAAACACTCCGCAGACATTATCGCCTACCTGCAGCGCCAAAGGAAAGCGGGTAGTAAATCCGGCTTTGTTCCCACGATGGGCGCCCTTCATCAGGGGCATTTATCCCTGATTGATAAGGCAAAATCGGAAACTGATATGGTGGTCTGCAGCATCTTCGTCAATCCAACGCAATTCAATGATCCGCGGGACTATGCCATGTATCCCAAATCTGTTGAAAATGACGTGCTTATGCTTGAACGCGCCGAATGTAATGTACTCTTTCTGCCGGATGTACTTGAGATTTATCCGCCGGGCGTTAACACAAAAAAACATTACGCGTTAGGTGAACTTGAATCGGTTTTGGAAGGGAAATATCGTCCGGGTCATTTTCAGGGGGTGTGCAGGGTGATGGATCGACTGATGGATATTATCAAACCCGATGTTCTTTTTCTGGGTCAGAAAGATTTTCAACAGTGCATGATTATCAAAAAGCTATTCTCCCTGTTGGAGATAAAATCCGGGATAGAAATCTGCCCTATAGAAAGGGAGGTTGACGGATTGGCAATGAGTAGCAGAAATCGAAGACTCGATCCCACGGAAAGAGAAAAGGCTACCGGTATATGCAAAACGCTCTCATTCGTTAAAGAGAATATCCATTCCGGTAATCTGGATAAACTGATTGAGGAAGCGAGGCAAATCCTGCTGTCGCATGATTTTAAGATAGACTATATTGAAGCCGCTACCGTGGACCGCCTTCAATCCATTTCCTCCTGGGATGGTAAAACGGAGATAGTAGTATTGGTGGCTGCCTATATGGGAGAGGTAAGATTGATCGATAATATTGTTATTACCGCTTAATTTTGCAACTTATGCATGTTGAAATACTGAAATCGAAAGTTCACCGGGCAGTTATTACAGAGGCAAATTTAAATTATATCGGAAGTTTGACCTTAGACGAAGATTTGATGGAAGCTGCTAACATGATTGAGAATGAAAAAGTACAGATTGTAAATGTTAATAATGGGTCAAGGATTGAGACTTACCTGATTAAAGGAAAACGCGGTTCCGGTGTATGTTGCTTGAACGGTCCCGCGGCAAGACACGGAGCAGTGGGAGATATTATTATTATCATTTCCTATGCCAGGATGGATTTTGAAGAAGCGAAGAAATTTAAGCCGTCTGTTGTATTTCCGGTAGAAGGTAATTTACTTCCCCGGGTGAAACAGTGAATCATTAGCAGCTATTTAAATAATCTTTCGTTTCTTTTACCGCCCGTTTTGGATATTCACGGAGAAAATGAGGAAGCAATTAATAAATGCCGTTCAGTACATGTTATTTCTGGGGCTGGGAATTTTCCTTCTCTGGCTTAGTGCCACCCATCTTTCCGAAGAAAATAAAGCCCATCTCTTTGAAGCGCTGAAAGGCGCCCGTTACTGGCTGATAGTTCCGGTGATGGTCTTACTGTTACTAAGCCATTATATCCGGGCATTGAGATGGAATATACTCATCCGCCCGCTGGGATACCGCCCGGCTGTGCGATTCACCTTTATTGCCACACTTCTGGGGTATTTCTTTAACCTGTTCGTTCCGAGACTGGGGGAGGTGATGAAGTGTACTATTCTGGCCAAACAGGAGAAAATTCCTGCTGACAAGCTGATCGGCACCATGGTCACAGAGCGGGCATTTGATTTCCTTTGTCTTCTACTGATCTTTTTGATTACTATTTTGATTCAATTTGACTTAATCCACCAATTTGCATCGGGTCAGATAAATGCGGTATTGTATGCGGAAAATGGAGAATTAAGAATATTCAGACTGCTGATGTCATTAGCCGTAGTGGGATTATTAATAGGCGTTATCTATTGGTTGACCCGGATTTTCTCGCATTCAAAATTTATGCAATCCGTGAAGAAAATTCTTAAAGGCGTCTGGACAGGGGTCTCCAGCATCCGGCACATGGAAAATAAATGGTTTTTCCTGTTGCACACCATTTTAATCTGGAGCCTTTATCTTATAAGTATGCGGATAGGTTTTTACACGATGGATGCGGTCACTCATCTTGGATTTAAAGCGGCATTGGCCATTTTAAGTTTCGGGAGTATTGCTATGCTGGCTACGCAGGGTGGTATAGGAGCTTATCAATATACGATACAAAAACTACTGCCTTTGTACGGAGTGGAAGAGGGACCCGCCCTCGGATTTGGCTGGGTACTCTGGATTTCTCAAACGGGGATTGTTATCATTGCTGGAATAGTTTGTTTAGTTTTATTGCCGGTTTTAAATCAGAAAAAGCATGAAATACTCCCATCAAATCAGGCATAAGGTACTGGGCTATGAAGAGATGAGGCTTCAGATTAATCGCTGGCGCTTTTTGGAAAAAAAGATCAGTTTCTTAGAAGGGCGTTTTGATATTCTGTATCCGGGTCACCTGGAACTACTGTCGCAGGCGGCAGCTATGGTGGATATTTTAGTAGCCGGCGTCTATAGCGATCGTTCCTTTGAAGGTGAGGAACAAGCCAATAAACCTGTTTTTGATGAACATTTCCGGGCGGCGTTGATAAGTGGGTTCGTTTTTGTGGATGCGGTTATCATTTTCGATCAGGATGCGTTACAGGAATTACTGGTGATGATTTCACCCGACATTTTTGTGAAAGCGGGTAGTCTGAAAATAGATGATATTGCCGGGGCTGACGAGGTTATTCGGAGGGGTGGGGCGGTAAAGATTTTCCCGGAGATCAAAGGGCTTAGCGGCGATAAATTAGATAAGAAATTTTACAGTTTTTAATAGAAACAGATTGTAAACTGATTAAAAGTTTAATATGAGCGTAAATAAGGAAACCAGGCGGATAACCACGCATACATTGCAGCAGATGAAAAGTCGGGGAGAGAAGATTGCGATGTTGACTGCCTACGATTATTCCTTTGCCAAGACATTTGATGCTGCCGGAATTGACGTATTACTGGTTGGCGATTCGGCCAGTAATGTGATGGCGGGGCATGAAACTACCCTCCCCATTACGCTCGATCAGATGATCTATCACGCCTCTTCTGTCGTGAGGGGCGCAGGAAGATGCCTTGTGGTGGTGGATTTGCCTTTTGGCGCCTACCAGGGGAATTCAAAAGAAGCCCTGATGTCCACCATTCGGATTATGAAGGAGACGGGAGCCCATGCGGTAAAATTAGAGGGAGGTGCAGAAGTGCTTGAATCCGTAAAACGAATTATTTCGGCAGGAGTGCCGGTGATGGGACACTTAGGGTTGACTCCTCAATCCATCTATAAATTCGGTACCTATACCGTAAGGGCCAAAGAAGAAACTGAGGCCGAAAAACTCCAACAGGACGCCCGGCTGTTAGAAGAAGCCGGTTGTTTTTCCATCGTTCTGGAAAAAATTCCGGCTTCACTCGCCCAGACCGTCAGCACCAGTCTGCAAATTCCCACCATTGGGATCGGGGCAGGAAATCATTGTGATGGTCAGGTTCTGGTCATGCACGATATGCTCGGCATTACCACAGAATTTAAACCCCGGTTTTTACGTCAATATCTGAACCTCAATGATATGATGACTCATGCAGTTCGGAATTATATATCGGACGTAAAAGAAGGAAACTTCCCTAATGAAAATGAACAATACTAAGCTAAACCTGTGTTTTATATAAGTATTTAAACTTCGACTATAATCAACAGACTAATAAATGTCAGCATTTAAAATTTCGTAGAGCTTTAAATCGGGATTGGTTTTCTTAAGCTTGTTATATAAACTTTTACAGTTTGTATTAACCGCCAGTTTGGTGTTTGTTTTGATGGAATCAAAATAGACTTCTTTCATGCGTTTTCTCTCCTTTTTGATGCTGCGTTCTGCCAATTGATAATTGACGCCAATGTTTCCGGAATTTACTTTTTCCGCAAAAACGGCTACCTGGACCAGATTTTCATTGCTATTCATTAAGTCCATGATTTCACAAACACAGACCCTGTTTACAGGCTGAACGCTCACATTTGAAACGAGCGTATTCAAACTATTGGCATTATCCTTCAGATGTAATGCGGTTTGCTTGATAAAATTGCGGATAGTGAATTGTTCTGGTCTTACAGAACCATTATCTGCGTGTGCAGACATTGCTGCGATAGAAAAACTTACAACTAAACAGAAAAACCGGGTACGAAATTTACTTGCCATTTTAAGGGATTTATCAAGTTAAATAATACACGGTTTCGCACAAGGTTGGAACTCGATAAAATCGGAAGGCTTTTTCAATGATAAGGAAGTGAACAGAATCGTAGGGCTTAACCAGGACGGAATTAGAAGCACATAACAGAATGCAAAGGAGCTAAATAATTTTGGAAGATTATAGCTTTCTCCCTGGTTTTTGAGTTAGGGATTCAATTAAATATCATTGATCAAACCAAACAGTCTTTCAATACAGTAAATTGCAGGAAAAACTGGCAACATGAATGATTTTATAGAAAAATTAGGGGTGAGGTCGATCAATCAGGGAGTGTCAACAGGCAAACATTTTATTGGTTCAGGTGGTTTGCTTCATCATTCTTATTCTCCGGTAGACGGAAATTTAATAGCAAAAGTATATATGGCAGACGACGACGGTTTTGAAACTGTCGTAAGAAAGGCTGAAGAGGCTTTCGGGATTTGGAAAAACTGGACGGCTCCCCAGCGGGGAGAAGTTGTCCGGCAAATTGGGGAGAAGCTCAGAGCGTTCAAAGAGCCGCTGGGCAAGCTGGTTTCGTATGAGATGGGTAAGAGTTTACAGGAGGGGCTTGGCGAAGTGCAGGAGATGATTGATATCTGTGATTTTGCCGTAGGGCTGTCCCGAACTTTACATGGATTGACTATGCAGAGTGAGAGACCCCGGCACAGACTGTATGAGCAATGGCTGCCTTTGGGGGTTACCGGGATCATCACAGCTTTTAATTTTCCGGTAGCGGTATGGAGTTGGAATGCTATGATAGCACTGGTTTGCGGCAACACCTGTATTTGGAAGCCTTCGGAAAAAGTACCGCTGTGTGCCATTGCTGTTCAACATTTAATTTCATCGGTATTGTTTCAAAACAGAGTGCCGGAAGGAGTGAGTTGTATTTTGATTGGAGACAAGTCTATGGGTGAGAAAATGGCGTCTGAAAAGAGAATACCCCTGATATCTGCAACCGGCTCAGCGCGTATGGGAAAGTCGGTAGGTGCCGCTGTTGCATCGCGCCTGGGAAGGAGCATTTTAGAACTTGGCGGGAACAATGCCATTATCGTATCAAAAGAGGCGGATATAAAGTTAGCAGTAATTGCCGGCGTATTTGGAGCTGTTGGTACTGCCGGACAACGCTGCACCACCACCCGGAGGCTGATTATTCATGAAGATATTTATGAATCATTTAAGAGCCGGTTAATCAATGCCTACGGTCAGCTCAGAATAGGCGATCCCTTAGATGAGCAAAACCAGGTGGGTCCCCTGATTGACAGGGACGCTGTAGCTCAGTATCTGAATGCTATAAAGATTTGTAAAGAACAGGGAGGGGTTTTTCCGGTGGAAGGAGAAGTTTTGGAAGGAGAGGGGTATGAGAGCGGATGCTATGTGAAACCGTGTATTGCCGAGGTAAAAGCGGATACAGATATCGTTAAACAGGAGACTTTTGCACCCATCCTGTATATTATGAAATACAAGACTTTAGAGGAGGCGATTGCCATTCAAAACAGTGTGCCTCAGGGATTGTCATCGGCCATTATGACGCTTAACATGCGGGAAGCGGAACTGTTTTTATCTGCCGCAGGAAGTGATTGTGGCATAGCCAATGTTAATTTGGGTACAAGTGGGGCAGAAATTGGCGGGGCATTTGGAGGAGAAAAAGAGACCGGCGGAGGAAGGGAGAGCGGAAGCGACGCCTGGAAAAGCTATATGAGAAGGCAAACGGTCACCATAAACTGGTCAACCGAGCTACCCCTTGCCCAGGGCATCAGCTTTAATCTGTAGAATCTGCAAAGCATATTCTGAATGAGATAGTTATCCACATGTTTCCCGTGAAACGTGCATATCTTTTTTTTGTAAACGACTCAAATTTTTGTAAACATCTCCATTTCCCAAAGAATTGAGGCGGCTCATGCACAGGTGCAAACCTTCCTGCCTCGTGACGTACCCGTTTCGCCTTCGCTTTTACCCTGGCAGACGCTCAGGTTAATCCTAACGTATTATGCAAACCGGAACCATTTGAATTCCAATAATATTATGGGCGGTTATACGTTATAATTACCATATCATACCCATTATCCTTTGGAAATAACCCAGTACGTATGAAAAGACTATTTTTACCCATTGTATTTTCTATTGCTTTTATACATGTTACGGAAGCCCAGGTAAAATGGGGAATTGGAGGCGGACTGCACCAGTCAGCCGTTATTGAAAAAAACAGTATCCCCGGGTGGGATAGGGATTATAAGGGATTTTACAGCCCGAGGAGTGGATTTCATGCAGGTGTTTTTTCTGAAATCAATCTGAGTAAGAGTGGAAGATGGGCTTTACAGCCGGCGTTACTTTATACCAATAAAGGGAGAAATTTCTCAAAGTCTTTTGATTCCACTAAATCTTTTCTGAATGATACGTCCATGATTAACGCTTCCTGGAAGATCAACTATCTGGATTTACCGGTGAATGTAATATACCGTTTACCCATTACCTCCGGCATTCATTTGGTGGCGGGCGTCGGACCCTATTTATCCTACAATTTGAATAATAAGACCGCTTATGAATTGATTAATGCTTCCGGGGAGCGAAAGAACTTTGATGATATTTTGGCCAATGGCGAAGCGGTGAATAAATACCGGAGAATAAACTGGGGAGTGAATGCTTCGGCCGGTTTTGACTTCAACGACCGTGTGTTGGTTACCGCTAATTACAGCAGGAATATATCTGATTTTTATACGGCAGACTATGGAGGCTCCTTCAAGCACCAGGTATGGGGTGGAACAGTGGTCGTATGGTTGACCCCCTCAAAGTCGGCAAGAACGAAATCGGAACAATTAGACACCGATGGAGATGGTGTACCGGATAAATTGGATAAGTGTCCGACGGAGATGGGTACGGCAGCAACCAATGGTTGTCCTGACACGGATGGTGATGGCATTCCGGATTATGAAGATAAGTGCCCGGATAGTCACGGAACCACGGCGCTTCTTGGATGCCCGGTGCCGGATACCGATAAAGATGGTGTTCCTGATAGTGAAGATGAATGCCGTGAGGTGGCAGGGTTAGCCAAATACAAAGGTTGTCCTGCGCCCGATACGGACGGAGATGGTATAGATGATGAAAATGACAAATGCCCCGAAGTGGCTGGAATCCAAAAATATCAGGGTTGCCCGGTACCCGATACCGATGGTGACGGCATAGATGATGAAAATGATAAATGTCCGTTGAAACCAGGCGTGAAAGAGAATAACGGTTGCCCGTACATAGCAAAGGATATGATTGATGAAATAAACAAAGCAGCCAAGTATATCTTGTTTGACGTGAATAGTGATAATATTAGGTCTTCGTCATTCGAAGCCCTGGATAAATTGGCGGATATTTTGAGTGCCGATCCCGAAATGCATCTTGAAATCGAAGGTCATACGGATAATACGGGTGCAATTCGCCTGAATCAGATATTGTCGGGAAGGAGAGCGTTGGCTATAAAAACTTATCTCGTCAACAAGGGGATTGCTGCAGACAGGTTAACCGCTTCGGGCTTTGGTTCGGAAAGACCTATAGCAAGCAATGATACGGAAGCAGGCCGGGCTAAAAACCGGAGAGTGGAATTTAAGGTGAAATATTAATGATGGGAAATGTCTGAAGGTGGTATACCATAAATAATAAGTGCGTATCCCGGCATCCAAAGCCTCGTAGTGAAACATTGATGTAGGTTAAGATATCGTTCCACAGCGGTTCGTAATCTAATAAAAAATTGAATTGAGTGTCAATTCCGGTTTACGGAAATATCCTTACAGATATGAGCAGATGATTGTTTAAGTCCTTGTAAGGATGATTAGCGGTGATGGCAAATTTATTTCTCAATTTACATTTTGTCTCGACTATTCCTTATGACGAGTTTTCGAACAGCCTGGATTTTTCTGCATAGTAACATCGTGGACGCATAGAAGAATCCTTTTTAGGTCCATGTTTCGACAGACTGCGCAATATCCCCGATGAATGGCTAAGCGTTTTTGCAATTAAACTAAGTGTTTTCTCGTTTTATATTCGATATCCTATCCGCCCTTTGTTAACTAAAAAAAGTAAATTATGAGAAAGATAGATGCGATACTTCTATCAGTCCTGGTACTCTATGATTACGGTGCACAGTCACTGGTTGATAAGGATATTTTAAATCTCGGAAGTTATGCTGATGTCAAATACAATACTTCCTGGAAAGTGAAACCGGCAGACGGTTTTCTTAATTCTGATAATAATAACCAATTAATGGCCGGGTTAACCGCGGAGGAGTTTACTCCGGTGACGGAATCAGGTTTCACGTCTGAAGAGCATAATATTTCCTATTACGATTTAGCTAAAGTAAGTTCGGTGCAAAATGTTCAGCCTGAGGAGGAGCTTACTCAGCTTCAAATCAGTGTGCCGGATCCCGTTGATGAGGATTTCGACCTTCTGATGGAAAGTGTGATGGAGATTCAGGAAGAAAATAAAATGACTTTTTCGGTAGAAACCGTTACGGAAAATTTCAATATGATGAGTGATATTGCTGACATTGAAGTAAAGAGTGATATGGATGACGGTAATTTAGACTTCGCTGATACAGATGGAGACGGCTTGTACAATTTTGAAGATAAATGTCCCGGTGTTCCCGGTGTTGCCAGATTTGAAGGGTGCCCGGTTCCGGATAGTGACGGTGATGGTATAAACGATGAAGAAGATCACTGTCCTTTTATAGCAGGTGTCATCGAAGCTAATGGATGTGCGTTTGATACGACGGTGAATGAAGAAAATGAAAGCGGGGTAGAATTTGAAGAACAATCCTCTGTTATCCCGGTATCTTTACATGTTATGCCCTACCAGAAAGTCAGCAACACGTTAACAACAGAAGATTTTAATCTGCTGCTTCAGATTGCCGACAAAACGATACATAATAATAAAGTACGGGTGGATATCGCCACCTCCAGTGACGATAATTCCTTAGCGCAGGCGGATACGATTGTGGAATATTTGACGGGTTTAGGAGTGCAGGATAGTCAGATTTCTATCTCTTCCCACAGCCAAAACATAGTTATGAACAGCAGTTCCGGAGTGGGGATTACGATAGTTCAGTGATAAGTTAAGAATGATATAAAATGTCAGGGAAAAACAACCCTGACATTTTTTTTTGTGTCAATTCATATAAATTGTGCCGATTGCCGTTATAATCTATATTTTTAATTCAATTTTTCTATTCAATTTATTACAAATGAGAAGGAATTTATTACTCCTGTTTGTTAGTGTCGCTTGTTTTCAGTTTGGTTGGAGTCAGACGTCGGTTAAAGAAGTACCAAAGGGATGGCATATGCTGGATCTTCAGAAAGACGGTTTCTATGGTATTGACGTGGAAAGGGCTTATGATGAGTTGCTCAAGGGACGGAAATCGGTTCCCGTTGTTGTGGCAGTAATAGATTCCGGGATTGACACCACTCACGAGGATTTACGCCCTGTATTATGGAGGAATCCGGGAGAGATACCGGGAAATGGAATAGATGATGATAATAATGGATATGTTGACGATGTCTTCGGATGGAATTTCTTAGGCGGTAAGGATGGGAGAAATGTGAACAAAGACTCTTATGAAGCCGCCAGGGTATATTATAAATTGAAGAAGAAGTTTGGAGATACGATTCCCGATGAAGAGACGGCGTCACCGGAAGAGAAAGATGAAATCCGGATGTACAAGAAAGTGAAGGACCTCATCGAGGGAGATGCCAGAGAAGCCGCAATGAATGTCATGTTCCTGAAAAATATTGTAGAGAATATGTCATGGGCAGACAGCATCCTTCAGACCGCCCTGGGAAAAGCCGAATTTAACGGTGACGAATTGCAACGGTTCAAGCCGGGCTCTACAGATGAAAGCAAGGCGAAGAGTACCATTATGGCCTTATTCCTTGGTTTTCAGGCCAGCGACCTTACCAATAAGCGCTTAATCGAAATGACCGGAGAATTTTATAGTGGGGAAAAGCTTAAGGCGGAAGCCACGATAAAGGAACCGGAGGACTATAGGGGGGAGATTGTAAAAGACGATTACAACGATATCAATGACCGGTTCTATGGAAATAACGATGTCATGGCCGGAACGCCCATGCACGGTACACATGTCTCCGGAATAATCGGCGCTGTGCGGAACAATAATCTCGGAATGAACGGTATAGCTGATAATGTGCGGATTATGACTATCAGGGCCGTACCGGATGGAGATGAACATGATAAAGACATCGCCAATGCGATTCGCTATGCGGTGGATAACGGAGCCAAAGTGGTGAATATGAGTTTTGGAAAGAGTGTTTCTCCTGAAAAAGGCTGGATTGATGATGCGGTTAAGTATGCTGAATCAAAAGGTGTCCTGCTCGTTCATGCCGCCGGTAATGACGCAAAAGATATTGATGTTAAGGATAACTTTCCCACTCCCGTTTTTAAAGACGATTCCACAAAGAGAGCCGGTAACTGGATAACGGTGGGGGCGAGCGGAGATCCCGCAACGGGTGGATTGGTAGCGGCTTTCTCTAATTATGGTAAAAGGGAGGTTGACGTTTTTGCGCCCGGGGTAAAGATATATTCTACGCTTCCCGGTGGCGACCAGTATGGAAATTTACAGGGTACCAGTATGGCAAGCCCGGTGGTAGCCGGCGTTGCGGCACTGCTGATGTCATATTTCCCTGATCTTACCGTGCAACAGGTGAAAGAGGTAATTGAGAACTCGGTGGTAATACCCGAAGGCAACGTGAACAAACCGGGGACTTCTGATGAAGTGCCTATGTCTGATTTAAGTCGTTCCGGCGGGATTGTAAATGTATACCAGGCGGTTAAGCTGGCTGAGTCAATCAGCCCGAAGGAAAATAAACCGGCAAAGGAACCGGCAGCGCCAAAAAAGATAAAAAAAGGAAAAGGATAGTCCTTATAAAGACTATCCTCTAAAGAAGTTACTGTAATCCGGTAAGCCGGATTCTGTCGAGTGCTATCATTTATCTAACCCGGTCATTACTGAACGGGTTTATCTGCTTACCCTTCCCGATATATTCCGAACGAATATTTTGCCGGGCAGGCAAATAATCGGGATTTACTTAGCATTTCAGCACACAAGGTTTACCCAAAACGGATGTTACCACCCGTTTTTGTGAGCTCTTACCTCACATTTTCACCCTTATCCCACAAAAAGCGGGACGGTTATTTTCTGTGGCACTTTCTTCACGCCATAAACGTGACCGGCTGTTAACCGGTGTGTTGCCCTTTGCTGTCCGGACTTTCCTCATTGTACTGGTTTAACAGTACACCGCGATAGCATGGATTACAGCGTTGGCAAAGCTAAACAATAAAGAATTACGGATAAATTATCCGGATTCCTACCGGGCTAAATGCATCTGATACCGTTGCCCATTCGCAGTGCTTCTTTCCCTTAGACCAATTCCCGTATATATCCGTAAAATGTAACGGACTGCCTTTCTTTGCCGGTGACCATCAGCGTCGTGTAACCATCTTCGGAAACATGGAAAATCATTTCCTGAACCGTTCTTACGTCTTT
>JACFNM010000642.1 GCA_019454915.1 Chitinophagaceae bacterium | reverse complement strand
GCACAACATATTGCCATATCACAGGCGGCTACCAACCCGGGTTACATTTACTATAAATACAGAGACAGGGGCGCTAAACATAACTGGACTGCCGATATTACCATTACTAACGGTAGAACCGATATTACTCAAACAATAACCGGCGATTATTATGCCGGTATGGATAAACCCACATTGAAAAAACCGGAAAATGAAAGCCGGCAGGATACGGGAAAAATTACTTTTCTGTTTAAAACGGCAGAGGAACCAGCTATGAGTACACTTTCACCGTTTGATGTAGTGCAGGCAAGCCGTACTTCCGGCACAGGGAGCTATGACATTTCAATTGACGAAAAAGCGGTGTTGGAGGTTTCTAAAACTCCCGATTTTGCAGAGATATACAAACACGAAGAATTTACGCTGAACAAGGAATTTATGTCTTCTACTGTTCCTCATGAACAGTTATCCTGGTCGGATGTGCGCGATTACGTGTATAAAGATGAAACGGCAGAACTGGAATTTGTTGACCCCGGAACTTATTACTGGCGCGTTAGATGGCTCAAAGACCCAACAGCGGATTGGAATACTTCAGCTTATAACGTCAGCGATATCTGGAAGTTTACCATCGGAGGTGGAGATAGTACAGCAGGCCCGGCTCCTGTTACCCGTTCCGCTGATTGCGTCACGCCTTGTGTGCAGGAATATACTTATGAAGACGGCACAACCAATCCCATGACGTTAGCGGTCGGCGACCATGTTTGGATTGGCCAGTTTGATATGGAGATAACCTCCATCACTTCAGAAGGAGGAACAGCAAAAAAATATACGGGTAAAGGGGTGATTACCAATTTCGGATTTATCATAGACCGGGTAATGGTGAACTTTACCAATATCAAAATTGCCAAAAGCGCTGGTGAGAAGCGCGTTTTTGAAGGCAATGTGAGCGCTGCAGGCGGTGGCAGTCTGGAAGCAAATATCTTCCACCTGGCAGGAAGCTCCCAAATCGGACCTGCAGGCCTGATGGAAATAGGTTCGGGTACGGGCTCACCTGCACTTTCTGTACCATTTGGGTGGGATCAGGAAATTGATGGCCATCAGATTATTGCCAAAATAGACACCATCAACTTTTCTCCTACCAATGCCAGAGCAAGATTTACTTTAGGCTATAATATGCCCGGCGAATTTGCAGGACATCCGGTCGTGTTTTCTACGGACGTATGCATTGGTCCAGGGGGTTTTAAAGATGATTTTGAAATCTCCTTAGACCGCGATTTGGATATCGGCAGCGCCAGCGACCAGGAATATGATGTTGTTATTAAAGGACGAAGAAGCGTGGATGGCAGCACTACCGCCGATGAGGCCAAGGTAACCAAACTTTCATGGGATTGTAATGGTTTCAAATCACTGACATTAGGTATGGAAGTTAAATTCTCGCGCGATGCAGTTGTTCCTGAAAACGAAG
>JACFNM010000641.1 GCA_019454915.1 Chitinophagaceae bacterium | reverse complement strand
GTATGCGGTAGCCTTTTTTTGCCAGGGTATTAACATTGGTCTGTATAATGTTTTTTTCTGTTTCGCACAGATTGCTCACTGCCATAATAGCCTCGGGCGCTCCCTTTGCTGCGATGATTCTGTTCCCGCTACTGTTCTCAAACACGTGTGTCATCATAGGCGGTTTACCATCCAGAGGATATTCATGTACCATATTGTATTCGGTACGCCGGTCCTTACAGGTGGTTTTTGAATACGCTTCGTGTAACGACTTTTCCATCGGATCAAAAGGTACCGGCTCGCTGGCCCACATGGCATATTCGATGACTTCCTTTACTAAGTCATCGTACTCAGATTCGTCGTCGTACATCCGGTTGTTTTGCGGAACATAAACCGACTCCAGTCTCATCTGATTTTTTGTAATCGTACCGGTTTTGTCGAGGCAAATCACCGTAGCGCTTCCCAATGTCTCTACAATTCTTATTTTTTTCACGATGATGCCCATCTGCATGAGTCTCCACGAACCGAGCGCCATAAACGTAGTGAAAGCAACGGGTATTTCTTCAGGTAAAATACTCATGGCCAGTGTAAGCCCTTTCAGCAGGCTGTCGAGAACATCCCGGCTGTGCCAATAATGCACCAACCAGACCATCAAAAAAACGATGATTCCTGCGATAGCCATCCATTTTACAAATTTTTCAATTTGCAGTTGCAGTGGAGTCGCTTCTTCCCCGATTTGATAAATAGAAGAACCGATTTGGCCGAGTCGTGTTTGTCCGCCTATCTTCTGAACTTCGCAAATAGCCAGTCCGGATGCCACCATCGTACCGCTATATATTTTATTGTCGTCTGAGTCGGCAGACTTAAATACGGAGTACGCTTCTCC
This sequence comes from Chitinophagaceae bacterium, assembly GCA_019454915.1. GTDB lineage: Bacteria > Bacteroidota > Bacteroidia > Chitinophagales > Chitinophagaceae > Agriterribacter. The sequence continues at coordinate 578 of JACFNM010000641.1, read as the reverse complement.
GGTGAGCATAGATTCGTTGACAGAGAAATCGTTGCTATGAATGATGATGCCATCTGCATTAATGGTGTCGCCTTCCGAGACCAAATGCATATCGCCAACCACAATTTCGGAGGTAGGGATACGCATAAGGCGGCCGTTTCTGATCACCTTACTCTGCGGGTGATTAATTTGTTGTAAAGCTTTGAGTGCTTTTTGGCTACGGTTATCCTGATAAAAAGATATGCCGGATACAATGACAATGGCAGCCAGCATGAAATAGGCTTCTCCGAAATCTCCCAGAAAAAGATACAGAATGGTTATGGCTATGAGCAGCAGGAGCATAGGCTCTTTCAGCATATCCAACAGTATTCGCCACCATAATCGTTGGCGCGCAGTGATTTGTTTATTTGCTCCGTATCTTTTTCGTGCGGCTTCTACCTGATCGGGATTTAAACCTGTTATAAATTCGGGTATGTTGATACTTGAATGCAAACTGCTTTAAATTGAAATTTCGAAGGTAAATGACTATGGAATTTACGGTAAGTTAAAGTTAAGCTAAGACGATCAGGTAGGGGAATAGATTTTATAGGAAGCGTAAG